>CATLCV010000126.1 GCA_949893755.1 uncultured Lachnospiraceae bacterium
AGCAACGGTCTAATATAGTGGTAACACTTTGCTCAGTCATATACAGATCATTACATAAGGTTTTCAAAGAAGTTTCCTCGTTAAAATGCCTGATAATATAAAACAGTATTTCATAAGCTTTATCGGAAATAAAAGTATTGGGCTGTTGAAATTTTTCCGCCGCTATTTTTTCACGATATTCTTTAGGGGTACACCCACGGTGTTTGTAGAACTGCCGGAAAAATGTAGATTCTGACGCAAAACCTGAATTAACTGCGATGGAATGTAGGGAAATCTGTTCCAGCATCAATGCGGCAGACGCATAATTAATCCGTGAGCGGGCAAGAAATTGTGAAAAATTCATATAAGTGATACGTTTTAATTCTCGATTCAAAAGCACAGGTGTTATTTGGAACTGTGCGGACACATCCTCTAATGTCAGATTGAGATATCCATAGGCTGTTATATATATCATAGCATTCCAGACGGCGGAAGGCGTATAACGAGTATGATTTTTGACATTTGCCAGACAGATATGCTGATATAAACACATGATTCTTGCGCCTATGGCGGACTTGATTAGAAGACTGTGTTTTTTTGGATGAGAATCTTCTTTTTGAATAGCGGCAAAAAGCTGCCGAATGCTTTTTTGATCTTCTGCACAAGGTTCAATGACCGGGGGAAGATAAAATGTATTCTGTACCTCGGAGGAAGGATCAGGGGCAGAAAAGCCCCAATAACTCATCAGTGTATAATCTTCCACTAGAAAAATGATTTCGAGGGGGCGAGTACCTTCCGGTTCAATCTGAAATACATGGTAAGAGTGGAACTGGCACAGGCTTCCGGGTTTTATCCTGAAAAGAATTCCATTAATATAAATACATCCCATTCCAGAAACAATGTATGCCAAAACACATTCATTCTCTAGCAACGGTGGCATAGCTGTGGTAATTGTCATAGGGATTGCTCTTAAGAAATAACGAAAATCATTTGTAAAGAATTTCCCAGGTGTTTCATAAAGTATGTATTTTTGATTCATAATTCCACTCTTTTCTGTTAATTTCTGTGTCTTTTTACAGTATTTCATCTTTATGGTTATTATATAATTTTTTTATTGGACAGACAATGGAATCAGATATATTTGTGTGCGAAATGAAAGTAAAATGAGAAAAAATATACATGGAAATGCAAGAAATATATAGAAAATTCAAAGGAAAAACAACAGGAAGAAGGGAATTAATACACAGAGTGTGGAGCGTTATACCTGTATAATTTTAGAAAAAAGAAAATCAGGAGGAAAAAAAGATGACAATTGATGATTTCAAAGACGCAAAAGAACTGGCAAGGGAAGTCCTGAGTGACTGCGCAAAGCCATATACGGCGCAGCAGTTGGCAGAGATTCCTGTGATCATGAATGTCAAAAACAAGTATTTCTGGTGTGTAGATCATCAGGAATGGGATCTGATGGAAGATGTATTTGTAGAAGAAGGCTTTAGCGCTTATTGGAATGGACAGCCCGGAGTAACCGTAAGAGAGATGCAGGTGGAGCAGAATAAGGGTGTATGTAATGATTCCATGGTGCCGATGCATATGGGGCATAACATGATCGTGAAGTTCCTGGATGATACACATGCAAGGCTGCTTACCAGACTGAATGATTACCATACTTATAAGGATGATGATTCTAACTATGAAGGGTTTGGTTACTATGTGGATGATCTGGAAAAAGGTGAGGACGGTATCTGGAGAATTCAGACATTGCGGTTGACTTACCGTGTACTGCTGGGCGCACTTCGTAGTTGAGGAAAAGGAGAAGATACATATGACATTATTACAACAGAAGGGGAAGATTGGACGGCTTATTCTCAAAAATAAAATGATCATGGCTCCCATGGGAATCCATAACGGAGACTATACACAAGATACGGTAGACTTTTATAAAGCCAGGATCGAAGGCGGCGCCGCAATGATCATGTGTAATACGATGGTAACAGGCCAGTTTGAAGACACATCTGCGTCTATGCTGCTTACAGAAGATAATCTGGCACAATTCAAAGAAATCTGCGATATCGCACATGAGAATGGCTGTAAAGTATGTCCGCAGCTGATGCCGGGCTGTGGAAGAGTCGGAGGCCCGGCCACGCAGTACGGAGTGCCGGTCAGTGCGTCCGCATGTGATTGGATGCATGCACCGGGGGTTCCCTGCCATGAATTAACCTTGGAGGAAATCAAGATACTGCTGGATGAATTCCGCAGAACCGCGAAACTGGCAATCAGCGCAGGTGCGGATGCGATTGAAATCCATGCCTACGGCGGCTATCTGACAGATCAGTTTTTGACTGCATGTTGGAACACCAGAACGGATGCGTATGGCGGAAGTCTGGAAGGTCGTATGAAATTTCTTTTGGAAATGGTTGAAATTGCAAAGCAGGAAGGCGGCAATGATTTTCCTGTGATCGTAAAGTATTCCGCAAGCCATGACCTTCCGGCAGAATATGGATTCCGTAGAATTGAGGAAGGAATCCAAATTGCGAAAAAACTGGAATCTGCAGGAGTAGATGCCCTTCATGTGGACGCAGGGTGTTATGAGAGATGGAATTATGCGATGCCGCCGGTTTATTTTCAAGAGATGACTCCGCAGATTGGGACTGCGAAAGCCGTGAAAGAGGCGGTGGAGATTCCGGTGATCACACATGGCCGGTTATCTAATATAGAAAAAGCGGAATCTGTATTGAAACAAGGTGTGTGTGACTTTGTCGCAATTGCAAGGGGCGTTCTGGCAGATCCGATGCTTCCGAAAAAAGTGATGGATGGAAATATAGAAGATGTTCGTCCCTGCATCTCCTGTAATGACGGATGTATCGGACAGGTATTTGCCGGAAAGCAGGCAGGCTGCGCGGTCAATCCTTTGTGCGGCTACGAGGGAAAACGGGCGGTTACACCGTGTACAAATAAAAAGAAAGTACTGGTCGTCGGAGCAGGACCGGGAGGATGTGCGGCAGCATTGATGGCGGCGCAGGCAGGACATGAAGTGGAGCTTTGGGAAAAGACGTCTGAGATCGGCGGTAAGGCACTGGCAGCATCAAAACCGTATATGAAATCGGACATGCATACGTTGATCGAATATTATAAGGTTCAATTAGCGAAAAGTCCGGTGCATGTATGCATGCTGAAAGAAGCAGACGTGGAAAATGTGACTGCGTTTGCCCCAGATGCGATGGTCTGGGCGGCAGGCGGTACACCGTTTCTTCCTAAATCGATTACGGGACTTGATGGATCGATGGTACATACAGCGGAAGAAGCTCTGGAAAATCTGGTGACATTGGGAGATACACTGGTGATTGCAGGCGGCGGTTTGGTAGGAACTGAGACAGCAGTTCACTTTGCGCAGATGGGTAAAAAAGTCACTCTCATCGAAATGGCGGAAAAGCTGCTTCCCAATCCCCCGTTCCCAATGAACGAAATTCATCTCCGCAAAATGGTGGAACAGTCCGGAATTGAGGTCTGTACAGGGACAAAATTGATTTCTGTAGGTGAACACTGCGTTACAGTGGAGGATGCCAATGGCGAAAGGACAATCACATGTGATAATCTGTTGATGGCTCTGGGATATCAGGCAACAACAGGGCAGGCAAAGCAGTATGAAGGAATCTGCCAGGTGTTTACGATCGGAGACAGTGTACAGGCAAGAAATATCATGTCAGCCGTAGAAGAAGCGTATGAAGCTGTGAACCAGATTTCACGGATGTGATAAGGAAAGTATCATACAGAACCAGACGAGATAAAAGGAGAGTAAGAAGAATGGCATTTGATAAATTGTTCAGCCCCATAAAGATCCGGGGATTAGAATTAAAAAACAGAGTGATCATGAGTGGCATGGGTACCCATATGACAGGCATGGATTCCAGTGAAGTCAACCAGAGGTTGATTGATTATCATGTGGAGAGGGCAAAAGGCGGCGTTGCGATGAATACGACCGAAGTATGCAGCGTGGATCCGCCAAGTTCTCCGAAAGGATTTATGTCCATTAGTGAGGATAAATATATTCCCGGCTTGAAAAAACTTTGTGACGCAGTACATGAGGCCGGCGGCAGGATGTGCGTACAGTTGTGGCAGGGGTCTCTGGCAGTTGGAATGGACCCGGCTGCAGAGATGCTGGTAGTATCCGATATGCCGATGTCTCCGGAAGTTACGCTTCCTGGAATCACGGTAGAACGTATCCAAAGTGTCGTGGAGGGGTATGGGAAAGCAGCAGAGCGGGCAGTGAAAGCCGGATTTGATGCCATTGAATTTCATTGTGCCCACAATTATCTGCCCCATTCATTTTTATCCGCAGGGATCAATCACCGCACGGACGAATATGGCGGCTCTTTTGAAAACCGTGTAAAATTCCCATTGCAGTGTATCGAAGCCATCCGGAAAAATATTCCGGAAAATATGCCGCTGTTTATGAGAGTGGACTGCCATGATGATTTTCTGCCGGATGGATTGACAACGGAGGATATCATTGCATTTTGTAAGATGGCTAAGGATAAAGGGGTGGACGTGCTTAATATTTCACGGGGAAATGTTTTGACGGCTGCTGTCATGTATGAGACTCCGCCGGTTGACCTGCCGAACGGATTTAATGTTGAGAAGGCCGCGCGTATCCGAAAAGAAACAGGAATGTTGGTCATGCCGGCAGGGAGGATTAATACACCAGGATATGCGGAGCAGATTCTGGAGGAAGATAAAGCGGATCTGATCGTTATGGCACGTGCGCAGCTTGCAGATCCGGAATTTTGCAATAAAGCGAAAGCGGGAAAACTTTCTTCCATCAAATATTGTATTGGATGTGACCAAGGATGTTATGACTATTTTGTGGATCTGAGTAAGCCTCATATTTCCTGCCTGAGAAATCCGGCAGTTGGGGAAGAAGGACAGTGCAGGCTTGTAAAGGCAGAAAAGCCGAAAAAGGTTTTAATCGCGGGCGGCGGAATGGCTGGTTTGGAGGCAGCGGATATTTTGCTCAAGCGTGGACATGTGCCTGTTATCTATGAAAAAGAAGGATGCCTGGGCGGTCAGATGCTGTTGGCGGGTGTTGCTCCGAGAAAGGCTGACACAGCCATGGCGGCAGAGATGGCGGCAAAAAATGCAGAAGACTGTGGAATCGAGATTCATCTGAATACGGAAGTGACTCCAGAAATCATTCTCAGTTCCGGTGCTGATGAGGTAATCGTTGCGATTGGCGCAGAGCCGTTGATTCCAAACATCAATGGCATCAAGGAATCTTATGTGACGAATGCGCATGCTGTATTAAAAAACAAAGAGCATCATAGCGGTAAGATCGTAGTGATTGGCGGCGGACTGGTTGGACTTGAAGTGGCAGAATTCCTGAAGAAATCCGATAATGATGTGACCGTGGTGGAAATGTTGGAGGAAGTCGGAAAAGATCTTGGAGAAATGCGGAAGATTGCTGTGAATATGGCGATAGCGGAGGCAGGAATCAAGACAATGGTAAAGACAAAATGCCTTGAAATTCAGGATCATAAGGTTCTGGTGGAAGAGGATGGAAAAGAAACGGCATTAGACGCCGATTTAGTAGTCATTGCAGTTGGCGCAAAGTCTCGTTCAACGAAAGCAATAGAAGAAATTTGTGAAAAAGAAGGGATTCCCTACCATGTTGTAGGAGATGCAGTGAAAGCGCGGCGTGCGTTGAATGCGATTCATGAAGCGTTTGCTATAGCCAGAGAGATTTAAAGCTGGACAGGAGATTAAAAAAGGTATTAGTGATTTTAAGATGACATACATAAATACATATAAAGGAGAAGAATAGGATGAAAAAGACCGTATTTTTGACCGGTGGAACAGGTACAATGGGTCAAGAAACAATTAAAAAATTTGTGGAGAGTAAAGATTTATTTACCCTGCGCGTGCTTGCAAGGCCATCTGAGAAAAATAAAAAGATCCTGGAGCCGTATCAAGAGGATCTGGAAATTATCTGGGGCGATCTGAAAGATGATGATAAGTTACGCGAAGGAGTCAGAGGGGCAGATTATGTATTGCACGTGGGAGCATTTTTGTCACCCTTTGCAGATGAGCATCCGGAAGAAGCAATGCGGATCAACTATGGATCAACACTTTCTATGCTGAAATCAATCAAAGAACTTGGACAGGCAGAAACGACTCGTTTTGTATATGTAGGAACTGTCGCCCAGACCGGAGACCGTATGCCGCCGATACAGTGGGGAAGAGTGGGAGATCCGTTGAAGCCTTCTATCTATGATTATTACGCAGTCAGCAAATGTGCTGCGGAACGTGAGGTGATCGAATCTGGTCTGAAATATTGGGTATCTGTACGGCAGACAGGTATGATGCCGGTCAATCCGGCAGGAGGAGAATATGCAATCATCAGTCATCAGCCGTATAATAACTGTTTGGAGTGGTCCAATGCGGAGGATTCCGGCAATCTGATGCGAAATATCTGTTTGGATGGCGTGCCGGAGAAATTCTGGAGACGTGTATATAATATCAGTAATGGTGCGGATTATCGACAGACCTGTGCAAGTTTCTCACTGGCATTAGGAGGCGATGTGCGTCAGACCTATGACCCGAACTGGATGGCAACCGGAAATTTCCATGGACATTTTTATACAGATGCAGATGAGCTGGAGGAAATGGTTCCTTTCCGCACAAAATCATATGCACAGCAGATTCAAGAGATCCAGATGGGATACATGGAGGCGATGAAAGCTGCAGGGCCGGATTTTGTAATGCCGACACCAGAACAACAGAAAGCACATACAAAAGAAGTGATCAGCCAGCCAGGAGGTGTACTGCAGTTTGTGGCAGATGGTGATGAGGAACGGATCAAAGTATGGTTTGGCTCCAGAGAAAAATATGAGGCAATTCCGGAAAACTGGGATGAAATTGTTTTAACAAAGCCAATTGATCTTCCCAATTATCTGAATCACGGATTTGATGAAAGCAAACCGGTTGAAGAACTGGACATTGAAGATATGCGTCAAGCAGCTGAATTCCGGGGAGGAAAGTGCTTGTCTGGGTCTATGACAAAAGGCGACCTGTATACACCGCTAAAATGGTCATGTGCGTTTGGGCATGAGTTTATGGCAACCCCATATCTGATTTTATTTGCAGGACACTGGTGTAAAGAATGTGATTGCGGAGAATGGAAATATGGTGAGATTGCAGATGTTAACCCATTCTTTGCACAGGTATGGAAACCACTTCATAAAGGAGAAGAAAACTTCCGGGTGAAAATGGTAGCAGACGCAAAAATGATTGATAAGATGTATGAATAGTGTGGAATATATTTACTTCTGATATCAGGATATTGATTTGTTCAGATAGTATTAGATATTTGTTCTTACTAATATCCTTGAAACAGACTCTGTAATTCTATAGGGGTCTGTTTCTTTTTTATAAGAATTAAATAGGTGATTTCGAATGGAGAAGATAATGATACTTATACTTTCAGAAGATGAAAAAGCGATTCTATTAGATATCCAAGAGTATTTACGAATGAAAACCAACTGCAAAGTTATTGATTTGAGACGAAGTATGGTAATATCATTTCCTAATCTTGAAATCGACTTGTATCATAGAGAAATACGACAAAATGAACGTATCATCAAACTTACAGATATAGAGTTTAGAATCCTGCGTTATTTGGCAGAACAACCCGGACGTGTATTCACGTATGAACAAATATATGAAGCTGTTTGGAATGAAGAATATATTAATGAAAAGGGCATCATCATGACCCATGTGCGGCATATTAGAGAAAAAATTGAACCAGACAGTAAAACACCACGCTATATTGAAAACATACGTGGTGTGGGCTATCGATTTAAAAAGCAGTAACAAAACACTATTGGAGTATCAGGTCACTAAAAAGAAGACGGATGCTATTTTTCCGCTCTGCCAAGAAGATAGTCCGCACTGACCTTAAAATAATCCGCAATGACTGCAATCTCATAATCAGGGACAAACCGTTCCCCACGTTCAATTCTTAAGATCGTCAGAACACTAAATTCAACCCCGCTTAAAGTAAGTCTCGCCGCCAATATGCGCTGGGAAATATTCTGCTGCTTCCGCAGTTCTTTTAAGCGCTCTCCTATGATGTTTTTTGAATCTCCGTTCCAGTAAATTTTCACAGCTTTTCTCCACATAAAACTTCTAAAGATGAAATATTTATGATTGATTGTACCGAATTGAAATGGTAATATACTTCTAAAGATGAAGTTTTCTGGTTTTTGTATATTGAAAAGGCTAAAATGAAGAGACTATATTCGTGTGTAATACCGTGATACGAGTTAGATTTTGCAGTATTGAGAAAGGAGAAGATGATATTGGAAAAATTGGTATGGCAGAAAGTAAAACTCTTTTTAGAAGAATTAAGATGCGAAGATCTGGATAGAGAAAGCAAAGTAGAAACAGACGAATTACAGACGGTCAGACAAAATTTATATGAAAAAAGCGAGGCTTATCAACAATCCATAACAGATATTCAGAAAGAAGAGCAAGAAAAAATTAAAGATTATGTAGAAGCATTAAAAGATTATTCCTTTGAGGAATGCCAACAGGCATATCTGCAGGGAATGCTAGACTGTATGCTGGCATTATGCGATTCGGGAGTATTAAAGCCGCAAAAGGAGATAGAATCTATGTTAAGAACATTAAAACAGCCATAAAGTAAGAACGTGACTTCGAAACTCTTTCCGAAATCACGATTCTTAAGATAACTCAATCAAAAATACAGAGAAGCTCAAGAATTGAAGTTTACAATCATTCTTAGAGCTTTTTGTCTCTGTTTTCCAATAGTGTCCGGGCATTTTCCAAAAGGATCTGTTGTTCTCTTGGAGTGCATTGGGATACCAATTGGATCAGCTGAAGACTGGGATCATTTCCTGAGTGGTGTCTGGGATAAATAAATTCGTCTGACGAAAGATTGAGTGTCTGTATGATCTTACAGAACATCTTTAGGCTGGGGGTATTCTTCCCGCGTTCAATGTTGCCTAAATAGGACAGGTTACAGTTTAATTTTTCCGCAAGCTGTTCCTGTGTAAGGTTCAGATCTAACCGCCCATTTCTGATAAACATCCCTAATCGATTGTTTGAAAAGCTCATCTGTTGTATTCACCTCCATAGAACCTAGTGTATTACACCAGATTCCAAAAGTGAAAATAGTAATACACCACAAAAAAAGGGGTGTATTACAGCAGATTATAAAAATGAAGCAATAAAAGAGCATAAAAAGGATGTGCATGTCATTTGCTGATATTTACAGACAGTTCTCAGAGATCAAGTAAATCATCAAAAAAATCTTAGCGCTTCATGAGTGGAAATATCATATGAAATGTGGTCTATTACACCACATGAATTCTGGAAGAAAATTTGTATATAAAAAGAACTCTGGACGCAAGAGACAAGATATTTCTTATGTCCCGCGAAAACGGAAGCACAGGGTCAGGGCGCCTCCCCAATCCGGACTGATTTTATGAAAACTCAGATTGGAGGAGGTACTATATGAACTCGAATGGGATGAGAAAAGAAAATATTGCTGTGACTCAGAAAATATTATTTCTATCATATCGTCGGGAACTATATGAGGAATTCTGTTTTTGCCTGGCTGGGCGACATGATATTTTGTATCATAGAATCAGAGAAAATGAAAAGGGGCAGTTTTTGGTGGATGAGCATATAGCGCTTTGTATCATTGAGATGCTGCGTTTTACGGAAAGAAGTTCCAGGGTGATCCAAGAGGTGAGGGGGAAGTACAGTGGCCCGATTTTGTTCATATCTGGCGCACAGAGGGAGAGAGCCAGAAAAGAGGAAGCCTTACATGCAATAGCGAGCGGTGCTGACAGATATCTTGCTGGTATCCAGTCCATAGAGGAAGTGATTGCGGAAGCGAAGGCTCTGATCCGCCTGCAGGAGCGCATTTTGAAACAGCAGGAGGTATGGGAGTACCAGGAATTAAAACTCCTGCCGGACAGGAGGCAGGTATTTGTTAATGAAAAGGAGATTCTTCTGACACGCAAGGAATTTGATATTGTGTTTTATCTTGCCGCTCAGGATGGCCGGGCGGTTTCCTATAAAGAATTATATGAGGCTGTCTGGCAAGAAAAATACCTCTTTGATGACGCAAGCATCATGGCACATATCCATCGAATCCGTCTTAAAATGGAGAAAACTCAGGAAAAACCGTTTTACATCCAGAATGTATATGGCATCGGATACCGTTTTAGATGTAGAAGTTTGCGGAAAGAATGGCTAAAAAAGTAATATAGCTTTTAATAACAGTAGCGGAACACGAATTTAGAATACAAGATATAATAAAAACAAATAGCTGGAACAAATCTCATGTCACTGTTTAGGAACCAGTATGGAAATTTCCAGACAGTGACAGCCATTCGCATAGAAACCTCTTTCCGTGAATATAAATAACAGTTCAGGGAAAGGCATATCACTTTTGGAGAAAATCCATGCCGTATCTGCACTGTTACCTTGTGGAACTTCCGAAACATGACGAAGGATTTTAAAGGAATCCTGCCTGAGAAGTTTTCATTGTAAAAATAATATATATATCATACATTTGATGTATCAGAAGCAGGAAGCATGTTTCGATACTCCATAGGCGTACATCCGTATTTTTTGCGAAATAGCTGAAAGAAAAAGCTGGTATTTTGATATCCAACGGCAAGACTGATATCATTTGTCGGCAGAGCTGTGCTCCGGAGAAGCTTTGCTGCCTGTGAGAGCCGTTGTGTCTGGACAAGTTCTTTGTAAGTGGTTCCGGTACGCTGACGGATGTAGGCGGAGAGATAATTTGGGTGCATGTTAAAAAACTCAGCTGTAGAAGACAACGTGCAGTCCGCGAAGTTTGTTTCGATATATCGAAGTATGGTATAAATCTGATCCAAAGAAGAATGATCCAGAACCATATCGTGCTGAAACAGATTGATCATTTCACAGGTAATAAGAGTAAAAAGGCTGTCTAAAAAAGGGCCGGATGTCATGGACGGAGAATAAAATTCACAGAGAAACTGGTTGGCAAGATTTGCCAGCCGGTTTTGCTTTTGTTCGGGGGAAAAGACAATATATCTGCTGTTTTGTATCGTAGTGTTCAGAGCTTCAATAAAAAATCGCGTAAGGTAATTATCCTGCGATAGGCGTTCAAAAAAAGTCCCGTTCAGATATTTGCGCGTCAGCAGGAAATTGATGACGATATCATTCTCTGAACATTTCCTGACAGAGTGAGGCGCATTCTGGCTGATCAGAACCATCTGTCCTGCTTTTAGTTTGAATGTGGTCTTATGTATCGTCATTGTGCAGGTGCCAGAATAAATATAGCTTAGTTCCAGCCATTCATGGATATGCAGAGGTACATTTTCAAAACGGTCCTGTTTTACGACAGCAAAATTGTAATAGCTTGGAAGAACTTTCTTTGAAAGAAATAAGGAGCGAAGATCTTCATGTGTCGTATCAAAACGGTAACAGGGAGTATCAAACTTGCCTTTGGCAACAGGAAATTGTGAATAATCCTTTTTTATACCGTTTAAGCGCTGTGTTTCTTCGGGGGTGTGCTGCTTCAGATATTGATCCAATGTGGTTGATGTCATCATGTAGAGTTTCTCCTTTCCGAGATAGGAATGAACTGTGATTATAGTCATTAGCGATTTACTTATTTATTTTATTTAAAATATACCACATTAAGGGTAAGTGTGTACAGAGTAATCTCATACTTTATTAAGTTTGGTTGGTAAATCAATTATGTTTCGTTGATGCAATTTAAGGCTGTATAAAGTAAGATATCAGTAAGAAAAAGGAGGGCATAGGTAAGTATGAAGATATTTTGTAGAGTATTAATCATCATTTTATTATTTATGATTGGCGCGACATTATATGTTTATAAAAAAAGCGCTATGTTTCTGCCGGCACTTTTCGGTATGTGCGGTTTCCCCAAAATTAAGGAAAGCAGCTATTATGACGAGAATGGACATTTCCGCCCGGGAACGGGGGATGATAAGGTGGCATTTTTCATGCGGCATCCGATATTCGGGGACTATAAACATATGTTCTTTAACCTGGAGGATAATGCATTAAAGGCCATTGCTCCTGTAAAATATAAGGAATTCTTAAAGGCGCAGGGCCGTGAGGAACAATTGGATGCGGCCTTGGGTTCCTTCCATTATCTAACCGGACTTGTTGAAAAAGGTCAGGCAAGGCTAGTGGCGGATCTTTATCCTGCGGAAGCAATGCATGGTCATCCGTACAGGTCACATTTGACTGGAATGTTTTATCAGGGGCAACAGGGAAAACCACTTGCCATTGTAGTTCCGGGAGGCGGATTTATCAGTAATGTAACTGATTGCGAGGGGTATCCTGCGGCGATGAAGCTGCATAAAATGGGATATTCTGTTTTCGTCATAAGTTATCCGGTCGGCAGGCAGCTGGGTGAGACAGAACAGGTGAAGCAGGGACAGGCTGCTGCGAGGGAACTGACACAAGTGATCCGATATCTGACGGAGCGTCAAAAACAGTTTTCTGTAAACATGGATGATTATGCCATCTTTGGTTTTTCAGCAGGAGGACTTATGACCACGGCGTATTCATTTGCAAATTATGAGGACTGCTGCCACAAGAATCATCTGCCAAGACCGAAGGTGATCTTTCCTATGTATGGTCTGGACTGGGATATCAAAGCTTTGCCGGAGGACAAGGGGCTGGCGGTATTTTCTATCGTGGGGCGAGGTGATGAGTTCGGTTTTGCGAATGTGGAGGATAAACTGCCGGAATTAGAGAAGGTACTGGGCAAAGAAAATGTGTCGGTCAGAATCGTTGACGGACTGGGACATGGATTTGGAATAGGAAATGAAACAAAAGTGAAAAACTGGCTTCAGGAAGCAGTCATCTTCTGGGAAGCCCACAGATAGGAGCAGATAAGAATTTATTTAAGGAGGGTTTTATAATGAGCAGAAACTTGAAAGAATTGATCAGACAGATGACACTGGAGGAAAAAGCAGGACTTTGTTCGGGAGCGGATTTCTGGAACACAATGGGAATCGAAAGGTTAGGGATTCCTTCCGTTATGATGACAGACGGCCCGCACGGTCTGCGTAAACAGGAAGGAGCGGCGGATCATCTCGGCCTGAATAAAAGTGTGAATGCAGTCTGCTTTCCGGCAGCCTGCGCCACGGCATCCAGCTTTGATGTGGAACTGATGGAACGTATGGGACAGATCCTTGGGGACGAGTGTCAGGCTGAGAACGTGAGTATGCTCCTCGGTCCTGCGGTTAATATCAAACGCAGTCCTCTCTGCGGAAGAAATTTTGAATATATGTCCGAAGATCCATATCTGACAGGAAAGATGGCGTCAGCATATATCCGGGGCGTACAGTCGAAAGGCATCGGGACCAGTATGAAACACTTCGCCGTGAATAATCAGGAAACAGACCGTATGCAGATATCGTCGGAAGTATCGGAACGGGCTTTCCGGGAAATTTATCTGCCGGCTTTTGAGGAGGCGGTGAAGAAAGCGCAGCCAAAGACTGTGATGTGCAGCTACAATAAGATTAACGGGGTATTTTCTTCAGAGAATAAGGAGCTTCTAACAGATATCCTGAGGGATGAATGGGGATTTGAAGGATATGTGGTCAGTGACTGGGGAGCTGTAAATGACCGGGTGAAAGGGCTGAAAGCCGGTCTTGATTTGGAGATGCCGGGAGCAGAGGGATATAACACAAGAAAGATTATCCGGGCAGTGGAAAACGGAGAACTGGAAGAGGAGATTCTTGACAGAACGGTAGAGCGCATACTGAAAGTAGTCTTCTCCTACACAGATAACAGGAAAGCGGAGACTGTATTTGACAGGGAAAAGGATCACAAAGCAGCTGCAAATATCGAAACAGAGTGCGCCGTACTTCTGGAAAATAGGGGAGTGCTGCCGCTGAAAAAAGATCAGAAAGTAGTCTATATCGGGGAATTTGCAAAGAAACCGCGCTACCAGGGCGGGGGATCGAGCCATATCAATACAGACAGAGTAGTGTCAGCTCTGGAAACTGCGGTGAAAAAAGGCAGGGCAGTGGAGTATGTGAAAGGCTTCTCGTCAGAGCATGACGAGATGACAGAAGAGGAGCTGAGACAGGCATGTGAAGCGGCAGCGGGAGCAGATGCAGTTGTAATCTTTGCCGGACTGCCGGACAGCTTTGAGTCGGAAGGATATGACAGAACATCCATGGAACTGCCAAAGTGTCAGAACTGCCTTATAGAGGCTGTGGCTGAGATACAGAAGAATGTGGTGGTGGTCCTTCATAACGGAAGTCCCGTAGAAACTCCATGGGCGGAGTCTGTAAATGCCATTCTGGAGATGTATCTGGGTGGAGAAGGTATTGGGGAGGCAAGCGACCGGCTGTTATTCGGAGAGGCGAATCCGGGAGGACGTCTGGCAGAGACTTTCCCATATCGCCTGGAAGACAATCCAAGTTACTTGAATTTCCCCGGAGACGGCAGGACTGTTCTCTATGGAGAAGATATCTTTGTCGGATACCGTTACTATGATGCGAAGAAAGTACCGGTGCGCTGGGCATTCGGCCATGGTCTGTCATATACGGAATTCAGCTACAGCAATATGAAGCTCTCTTCTGCGGAAATGAAAGATGGAGATGTTCTGAAAGTGAGCATTGATGTGGAGAATACAGGGAAGAGGGCAGGAAGTGAAGTGGTTCAGCTCTATGTCAGCGGCAAGGACAGCACGGTGCCAAGAGCAGTGAAGGAACTAAAAGGGTTTGCGAAAGTATTTCTGAATCCGGGTGAGAAGAAGACTGTTACAATGGAGCTTTGTGCGAGAGATTTTGCTTACTACGAGACAAAGATCCACGACTGGTACACTCCGTCAGGTACATATGAGATCCAGATCGGGCATGCCAGTGACGATATCAGAGAAACTGCTGAACTTACCTTTACCACGGATGTGCTGCTGCCGTTCACTGTGGATATGACCACGACAATGGGAGAGTTGCTGAGCCACCCGAAGACAGCAGGGAAAATAATGGAATATCTTGAGGGCATATCACAGGGAGAAGAAAAGAAAGAAGAGGGAGAGGTACAGCTTGTGACCGCGGAAATTATTGCGCAGATGCCGCTGAAATCATTTTTGAGCGTTATTCCGGGTGAAGTGATCGAGCAGATGATCGCGGAGTTAAATTCACTGTGTACAGAAGAAGGGAAGAGAGGATAAAACTATGAATCAAGATAAGATAAAAATGAAAGAGAAACTGTCGTTTGCGATGGCGAACTTTGGAAATATTCCGGTTATGACACTGATCAACGGGTATCTGCTGATCTTTTACACGAATATATGCGGGCTAAGTCCTGCGGCGTGTGCGACTTTGTTTTTGATCGCCCGTTTTCTGGATGCTGTCAACGATCCATTAGTAGGATTTGTGATCGATCATCTTCCGACCAGAAAGATGGGACACTTCCGGCCGACTCTGATCCTGGGAACGGTTTTGTGCAGCGCCAATTTCCTTCTGCTTTGGTTTGGCCCGATGATTTCGACGTCAGGAAAACTGGCCATCGCATATGTATCGTATATTTTTCTTGGCGTGTTATTCCCGGTTATGGATATTTCATTGAACAGCCTTCTGCCGGTTATGACTGAAGATATGACAGAAAGGAACAGCTTAAGTTCGATCAAAGGACTTGCATATGTGGTCGGGGGACTTGTGATCGGTGTGGCAGCTCCGCTCATCCTCGGAGATACATCTAACAAACAGGGATATATTAATCTTATCCTGATCATGACCGCAGTGATCTTTTTCTTCTCCATCATAGGAACGCTGGGAGTAAAAGAACGTGTAAAACCGCAGATGGCGAACAGTTATTCCGTAAAAGAGTTGTTTAAGATCCTTAAACAGAAGCCGGTATATATTACATTCCTTGCTATTTTGCTCTATTCGATAGGAAGTAATATTGTAAGTGCGGCAAGCACATATTTCTATACATATATTTTGGGAGATTTAAAATTAGGATCGATCGTTACACTTGTTACATGTATTACTGTTTTCCCGGCCACGATGGCGGTCGGAAGCCTGATCGGTAAATTCGGAAAGAAGAAAATGTATGCGGCTGGACTTGTACTTGCAGGATTGGCACCGGTTATCCGTCTGCTGGATGTGAGGAGCATTCCTCTCCTTATCGTTTCTGTATTGATTGCAGGAATAGGAGCCGGTTTTGCGGCAC
>CATLCV010000127.1 GCA_949893755.1 uncultured Lachnospiraceae bacterium
CTCTTCGGATTCTCAGGATCCTTCGTATCTCCGTAGTACCCCGGCATACAGGTCTCGCCGCCGACATTCCACATCAGCGGATACGCGCCGTATCTTGCTACCATGTAACGGTAGTGCTGCTTCATTTTCTCCACACCCAGATACCCCATGTAGAAGCCCCATGATCCGGCCAGCAGCGGGACTAATCCTGCGTTTATGATCGCCTCCATCTTCACATCCGCAGAATCATAGAAGTACGGATTGATGCGCTCCCAATTGGCCTCCCAGCAGTAGCCTTCTTCGTTCTTGCCACGGCGGTCAAATGCATGCACGTCGCACCACAGGCCATTGATCATCTGAATCACTGTAAATCCTTTGTCCGCCCGGTCCTTTGTAAGATACTCAATCTCGTCTGTTCCGTTGATCCGGCCTGAGAATACCATCCACCATGTATCGCCCAGCCACATAAACGGCTTGCCGTCTTCATGCATCAGATGATGTCCGTCCGGCATGACACGGATCTGTCCGTACTTATAAAGCGGATTATTGCCGGTATAAGGTTCGATCTCAAGCTCCCCTGTGATACCGTGCAGGCCGGCATCCTCCGGATCTGTACAGACACTCTTAAATGAATATCTGCCGATGTGCGGAGCGCCGAAACGTACACGCCAGTTTTTACCGCCTCCCCAGAAGGCCGGAACCTTCCATTCATTTCCGTCTTCGTCTGTTACGATGACATCCAGCTCGATTTCATTGAATGGGTCCTGATGCGCTTTAGCTGCTGTAAAGCTCCACTCCACCGGTACCCGGCACTGTCCTTTGTAAGTTGCCATGCTTTTTGCCTCCTTTAACTATTCTTAGAATGTTTTGCGTTATCGTTAACGCGTTAAGGACATTATATTCTCAGGCATACCGTTTGTCAATATATACTGAATCATTTAAAATTTTTTATGAATTTTTCACAGATTTTATATATGGGTGCTTTATGATATCACCTTTAGATTTGTAATATTGCACAACAGGCCCAAACCCGGACATAACAAAACTGCCTGTTATTTTTTTGATAACGGGCAGTTTTTGTACTCTATAGCTGTTCGGTTCCTGCATCCTTAATGGACCGCCGACACATAATTCGGATTTTCCTTAAATGCCTCCAGCAGCTCCTGCCGCGGTTCCTCCTTGAACACCTTCTTCCAGGATTTCAGCAGGTTATCCGACGTAACGCTGATGGATTCAATTCCGATAAAGGAAGGAACTTCTTTATTTAAAATGGATCTGGCCGCCGCCAGTGCGATGGCCTGCCCCTGCTCGTAGGGGCACTGTGCGCTCAGCGCCTTGATCATGCCGCCTCTTGCCATGTTCACGGCGTCCGCGTAATCCAGGTCGCTGGTCACGATGGCAATGTCTGTCCGGCCAAGCTCTGTCAGGGCGGCGATCACCTCCATCGCCGGGCCGTCCCAGGAAATATAGAGGGCTTCGATCTCCGGATACCGTTTGATCAGGTCGCCTGCCTTCTGGTACACCTCATCCTCTTTTCCGAAGCGCACCGACCCGCACAGGTGCAGGGATGGATACTCCTCGCCCAGCACCTGCTTTGCCGCGTTGTCCCTCTGCGCTGTGGCGTAGAAATCCGCCCCATGGACGATCATGCCGTAATGCTTCAGATTATGCTGGCTCATATATTCCCCAAGCCCGTGCCCCATGTTCTGCCCGTGGGAATGCTCGTTGATGGATACACAGGTCACATAGTCCCCCGGATGCAGTCCGTCCGGGACATTGGAGATGAGGAT
Source organism: uncultured Lachnospiraceae bacterium (assembly GCA_949893755.1). Classification (GTDB taxonomy): domain Bacteria; phylum Bacillota; class Clostridia; order Lachnospirales; family Lachnospiraceae; genus Schaedlerella. The sequence goes on from CATLCV010000127.1 coordinate 1,770, forward strand.
CAATCGGATGCCGCTGTCCGCGATCCTTCGAAACGCGTCCGCCGTGATCTTGTTGTCGGTCGGCATGGCGATCAGGATATCCGGCTCCAGCATCCGCAGGCTCTCCAGCTGCCTGCACTGAAGCCGGGGATCGAAGTGGGCATCCGTCGTCCCGATGATGGAAATGCCCAGGCTGTCGAAGATATTGCGGATCCCTTTCAGATGCAGCTCCATCCAGGCTTTTCCGGCATAGTGGAAGGAGATCACCGCCGTTGCCTTTTTGGAACGGATACTCTGTCTCTCCTTTTCTGACAGCATCAGATCATTCATTGACGCAGCCTTCTCTCCAAACGGGCCGCGGCCGATCACGCAGGTGGACGAACGGACCGCAAGCTTTGTCGGAAGCGTCACAGTCTGATAAATGTCTTTGCAGGCAGGCACATTTGCATATTCCTGATTCTCGATCCGTTTCATGAGCACGGCGGCCGCAGCCTCGGCAAACTGCTCCGTATCCTGTTCCACCGTTGTCAGCGCGGGCGTATGCAGCGGCGCCCAGTCAAAGCAGCCGAAGCACACCACCGAAATATCCGCCGGGCATGCAATATTGTGGGCATTGATGTATTTTAAAAACGGGATCACCACCGCATAATTTGCAATGAGCAGCGCCGTGGGCGTCCCATCGCCGCCCAGAAGCCGGTCCAGTACGTCGAAAACATCCTGCTCCTTCTGTAAGTACGGGTGGATATATTCCGGCACTTCCGGAATGCCATACTCTTGAAGCGCCTTTTTAAATCCATCCAGCCGATGTGGGGTGCGCTCCCTGCTCCTCCCCAGGAATCCGATCCGCTCATGTCCTTTCTTGATCAGATGCCTGGCAGCCTTATAGGCGCCGTCCATGGTGTCCGTATAGATCATATCCGCCATGTAGTCCCGGACTTCCCTTCCAAGGATCACTACCGGTATTTTCGCATCCGCAAATATGCGGTGCAGAAGGACATCCTTTTCATCCGGGAAGATCAGTGCCCCTGCTGCCCCGCCGCTTTCCAGAAATGTCCGGAAAAATCCCTCCATTTCCGAAATATCCGGGCCGCACTCTACTGTGATCAGGGTATAGTCTGTTTTTTTCAGCCGTTCCTCGATCTGCTGCTCGATGCGGCGCTGAAAATCGCTTTTTTTGTCCGTGATCACCATGAGGATATACCGCTGATCCGCCTGCGACGACCGGACAGATGTCTTTTTAACGATAAAATTCGGCAGGTTATCCAGCTCCCGTATTGCCTTTTCCACCTTCTCGACCTTTTCCGGACTGACATACCGTGTCTTGTTCACCACATGCGATACTGTAGATGTGGATACGCCAGCCATTTTCGCGATATCATTGATCGTAGCCATAATCCCAAGTCTCCTACCTGCTTGTACAGCATTGCATCCCCATGGGCACCCCGTTATGGCCATTCGGCCGTTTCACAAGGTTTCATTAACGAAACGCTGTACTCATAATATCTTCATTATACCGTCCAGCGAAAAAAAGTCAAACTTTATGTGATCTGCGGATCATAACCGTTACCTGTCATACCCTGATCAGTAACTCATAACTGTTTCAGAGCTGCAGGGCACGGCCTGTAAACAACAACTTCAAAAAAGGGGCAGGAACCCGTGAACATACAGGTTCCTGCCCTCTCGTTTTAATCTTCTACCTTCACCCACTGTCTGGTGTCCGCAGACTTCATAACCGCGTCGCAGACCTTTTCCACACGGCATCCAACCTGGAAGCTGGTGCTGGGCTGATATCCTTCCGTGACCGCTTTGATAAACTCATACATTTCGATTGTCTTTAATTCCCCGTATCCGATGTTCATGCCCGGTATATTCCAGGTCACTTCCCCGTGGAAATGTGCCGGACCGGTATAGATCGTCTTAAACCCTCTCCTGTCATCCGGATCGTCCGCAAAGCATACCTGCAGCTCATTCAGCCTTTCATAATTGAAGGCAATGCTTCCCTTTGTTCCGTGTAATTCCACGGTAATGAAGTTGTTTCTTCCCCATGCGTTGCGGGTCGCTTCGATGCTTCCGACTGCCCCGTTTTTAAACTTCACGAGGAATGCGTCCTCATCGTCCACATCCACTTCTTTTCTGGGCGCTTCCGCTCCAAGCTTCACCGTACCGAGCAGGTCAACTCCGCCCTCCTGTACCGGACGTTCCTTGATATAGGTCTTCACCATGGAAACCACCTCGTCAATGTCGCCTGCCAGGTACTGGGCAATGTCGATCACATGGGACGCAATGTCGCCCAGGGTCCCTGCCCCGGCAATGTCCTTCTGGAATCTCCAGGACAGCGGGGAATCCGGATCTGCGGACCAGCTCTGCAGATAGGTGCAGCGAACGTTCAGAAGCTCGCCGACTGCCCCTTCATCGATAAATTTTTTTGCAAGGTCGATGGCCGGCACTCTGCGGTACTGGTAAGCATTCATGCTTACAACGCCTTTTTTCGCCGCCTCTTCTGCAGCCTCCGCCATGGCCTTCGCATCCTCCAGAGTCGAAGCGATGGGCTTCTCACAGATCACATGCTTGCCGGCCTGCAGCGCCGCGATCGCAATGGGAGCATGGGAGTCGTTGGGCGTGCAGATGCTTACAACATCGATCTCCGGATCATTGATGATGTCGTGCCAGTCCGTACAGGACTTCTCAAACCCAAACCGTTCCCGCGCATCCTCCGCGATCGAAGGCTCGATATCACAGATCGTCTTTAAAACCGGCATTGCCGGCGCCGGCCAGAAAAATTTCGGCATATTCGAATAGGCTACTACATGCGCCTTCCCCATAAAACCTGCCCCTACCAGTCCAATATTTAATTTCTTCATGATAAAAATCTCCTTTAATTTGTAACCAATCTGCTCGCAGATTGATTGCCTGCTCATGCGCCATCGCGAAGCGATTTTCATGCGCATGATTCCTCTTGATACTTTAGTCAGTTATTCTTTTTTCTCTGGCTCAGGTTGCTGATGGCCACTGCCAGGATGATGATCCCGCCCTTGATCATGGTCTGCTGCGCTGAGCTTAAGTTTGCAAGAATGACCGCGTTGTTCATCATTCCCATGAGCACGGAACCGAACAGCGCCCCGATCACGGAGCCGGTCCCGCCGGACATTGCCGTGCCGCCCAGTACCACCGCCGCGATCACGGACATCTCATCCCCGTCGCCGTAGGAATACCGTCCTGCCTGCATCCGCGCCGCGTACATGATCCCCGCGAATGCCGCAAATGCCCCTGACATGGTAAATGCAATGATCTTCACCTTTACCGTATTGATCCCGCTGTAGATGGCCGAGCTTTCATTTCCGCCTGTTGCGAGGATATGTCTGCCGAAGGCGCATTTATTGAAGATCAGGATTCCAATGATGTAAAACAGGATCGTCCACAGAACGAGCACCGGGATCCCTGCCACACTTCCGATCCCGAAGACCGTACAGAAGGCTTTGTTGTCGATCGGAACCGCAGCCGTATCCGTGATCCACATCGCCGCGCCCCTGACCAGCTCCATCGTACCCAGGGTAGCCAGAAACGCCGGAAGCTTTAATTTTGTGACCAGCAGTCCGTTGATGCAGCCCACCAGCATTCCGAAGCCAAGGCCCACCAGAAGCGCCAGCAGGATGCTGTTTGTGGACTGCAGGACAAGGGATACCAGCATGGCTGTCATAGCCGTGACCGCCCCCACTGTCAGGTCGATCTGCCCTGCCGCCATGACAAAGACGCCTGCAACTGCCATGACCGATATCATTGCGGTCTGCCTTAAAATATTTACCAGGTTCCTGGGCTGCAGGAACCCTTTGTTTCCAAGGATGATCGCAAACAGGATAAATACAGCGGCAAAAATGATGTAAACCATATACTTATCCCACTGTATGTTCTTTTTATTTTTGCTGAATTGCATATTGTAGCTCCTCCTCCGCCTTTAAGTCGATCCGGTTGATCTCTCCTGTGATCCGTCCGTCATATAAGGTAATGATCCTGTCGCAGACTGCCATAAGCTCCGCCAGCTCCGAAGATACGAACAGGACGCCCTTTCCCTCATCGGCATAGCTTCGGATCAGGTCGATGATCTCCGCCTTTGCGCCTACGTCCACGCCTGCTGTAGGCTCATCCAGCATCATGACCTCCGGCTCCATATTCATCCATTTTGCAATGACCACCTTCTGCTGATTTCCGCCGGACAGCAGGTTGATCCGCTTATAGATGTCGTCCGTCACGATATTGAGCTTCTCCACATTATCATTTACCATATCAACCGCTGCTTTTTCATCCACAAAGATTCCCTGCTTCCGAAGCTTTGCCACCTTCGGCAGGATCGCGTTCTCCTTCACGGAATGGATCAGAACCAGACCCTTTTTTCTTCTGTCCTCCGGGATCAGCGCAAAGCCGTTTCGGATTGCTTCCCCGGGATTGCCCATGTGCACGGGCTTTCCCTTCATGGTCACGATTCCGCCTTCCTGTTTTCTGAGTCCGAACATGGTTTCCAGGATCTCCGTCCTGCCGCTTCCCATCAGTCCCGCAAACCCGAGGATCTCTCCTTTTTTCAGGCTGAACGAGATATCCGAGATCCGGTCATTGACCTTGAGGTGCTCCACGGTCAGCAGGTCCGGCCCCGCCTGGTCATAGGTTCTCGGAACCCAATCGAATTTCTTTCCGGTATTCTCCCCCATCATATGGGCAATGATCTCGTCCATCGTAATGTCGGCGATCCGCCCCGTATGTACGATCTTTCCGTCACGCAGGATCGAAATGCTGTCGGCGATCTCCATGATCTCACTCATGCGGTGTGAAATGTAGATCATGGAAACTCCTTTTTCCTGAAGCTCCCGCATCATCTTAAAGAGCTGCCTGGTCTCGGTATCCGACAGAGATGCCGTCGGCTCGTCCAGGACAAGGATCTTCGCGTTCTTTTCCATGGCCTTTGCGATCTCCACCATCTGGCTCATGCCGACGCTTAAGTTTCCGACCACCTCTTTGGGATCCACGTCGATCCCCAGCTCTTCCAGGACCTCCCGCGACCGCTGCGTCATATAGGCGGTCTTTCGAAGTCCTTTTTCCACAACCTCTGTACCGAGGAAAATATTTTCCTCCACCGTCATACTCTGGACCAGGGACAGCTCCTGAAATATCATTCCGATCCCATTCCTTTTTGCATCGTGGGTATCCGCGATGGATACCGCCTGTCCGTTCACCAGGATCTCTCCCCCGTCCTTCGTATATACACCTGTCATGATCTTCATCAGCGTGGATTTTCCGGCCCCGTTTCCGCCCACCAGCGCGTGGATCTCTCCCTTTTTCAGGGAAAAATCCACACCCTTGAGCACCCGTACTCCGAAGGATTTTTCAATCCCCCGCATTTCCAGCACGTATTGGTTCATCTTGTCCTCCTTATTTTACCGTCCCGGAACCGTGCTGCCTGATGCACGCACAGTCCGGGTTGAACGGCAGCTTTTACTTGCCCGCCGCCTTCTGCAGCCAGTCCGGCGCCTCTGCATGGTAAACGTCCTCATAGGCTTCCAGGATGTTCGACTGCTCCACTCTCTTTGCCGAAACCGCGACATAGGTGGGCGCTTCTTTTCCGAGCAGGGAATATGCTGCCAGCATGGCCTCTGCCACTCCCTGGTCGTAGGGAAGCTGTGCCCCCAGGCCGACCACATTTCCTGCCGCGATCTCTTTCGCGATATTGTTGCCCAGGTCTATGGTGGTCAGCTTGACCTCCTCGCCGGACAGCCCGGATGCTTTGACAGAAGAAAGCACGCCTTCCATCGGAACATCCCAGCTGGCGTAGATACCGTTGATCATCGGATACTGGGTCAGGATCGCGTCTCCCTGCTCCGCGCAGCCGTTTTCATCCGTAAAGCCCTGCTCGGTTACGATCTCCACATCCGGATATTTGTCCGCCATGGTCTTGCGGAAGCCTTCGTCTCTCTGGTTTGTCACAAAGAAATCCGCGTCATAGTATACCATTCCGATCTGTCCTTTTCCGCCCAGCGCTTCGCCCATCAGCTCCGCCGCCACGCAGCCGTTTCCATAGTTGTCCGCCGATACGCAGCTCACATAATCCTCTCCTGCCGTCATGCCTGCCGGTACATTGTCCATGAATACCAGCTTGACCCCGTCCTTTGCGGCCTTCTGGAATGCGTCCGAGGTAGCCGTCGCGTCTGTGGGGATACTGATGATGACATCCGGATTTTTCGCCATGATCGTCTCAATATCGGAAACCTGCTGTTCTGCGGAAAAGTCCGCGTCTGTGGTTGCCACAAGCTCGATCCCAAGATCCGCGAAGGTTGCCTTCAAGCCTTCGATCTGAGACGTTGCCCAGTCGTTTCCGCCGTAATGCAGTGAGATGGCTGCTTTGTATCCGCCGTTGCGGATCTGCTCGATCTCTTCGTCCGTCAGGGTGATCTCTGACGCCGGAGTTGCAGTCTCCCCGTTGGGGCCTGTCGATAAGATCTCGGATCCGCCCTGTGCAGCCGCTCCTGCATCCTCTGCCGGCTCGGGTTCTTCCGCCTCGGGAGTCTCCGCTTCTTCCTGTGTATCCTCTGTCTGAGTCTCCGCCGGCGCATTTCCTTCCTCACCTGCCTGAGAACCTCCGCAGCCGCCTAAAAGCACGCCGATCATCGCCATTGATAACAGAACACTTCCTATTTTTCTTCTCATATTTTCCTCTCCTGTTCCCATTATATGTAACCAATCTGCTTGCAGATTGATTGCCTGCTCATGCGCCATCGCAAAGCGATTTTCATGCGCATGATTCCTTATTGTAACCAATCTGCTCGCAGATTGATTGCCTGCTCATGCGCCATCGCAAAGCGATTTTCATGCGCATGATTCCTTATTGTAACCAATCTGCCTGCAGATTGATTGCCTTGAATTTATCTTCAACCGCACAGCCGGAAATCTTTCCCTGGCTTAAAAGAGCTTTCCCTGCAGAAATTCATAGGAGGTCCGGCACGCATACGCGGGATCTCCGGCATAGCCGTCCACTTCTACGAGATAGTCGCCGCCGTAGTTCTTCTGTTTCAGGAAATCCAGCACTCCGTCGATGTCCAGCCTGCCTGTACCCAGAGGCGCGAATCCGTTGTCGTCCAGGTCTTTCAAGTGTACAAAGGAGATCCTGTCATAATATTTCTTGACGATCTCCAGCGGATCTCCGCCGCCTGCAGCCAGATGAGCCAGATCCGGGCAGATCTTGATCGAGGTCTTGGAAAACAGCTTGTCGATCTGCTCCGGGGCCTCTGCCATGGAACCGAGATGAGGATGGTAGCTTGCGTTCAGTCCGTATTCCGCAAAGACCTTCTCCGCCATGTCCAGACCCTTACCAAGCAGCGCGTAGTCCTCTTCCTGTATGCCTTTTCCGCGGATAGCGCCTCCGCAGATCCCCACATAGGTAACGCCCACTTCCTTCGCCGCTTTCGCAACGGTTTCCATATGGAACATCTCATCCTCCAGCGCGTCCTGGTAAATGAAATTCGCTCCCACGCAGACACTCATCATCTCTGCGGAATATTTCTGCAGCATGTCTTTCAGGACGGAAAGGTCATTACCATATTTTGTAAGGTTCCCTTCCAGAACTTCGATGCTTTTGAAGCCGATCTCCGTAATGCGTTTCAGGATCTCTTCGTCATCTCCCATGGTCAGATACCGGATATCCTTTACACTCGTCACACCGGCGCCGTCCCCTACAAGGGGCCCAAAACCGTTCGTCATATAACCAACTCTCATCTTTTCATCCTCCTTATTCATTTTCCTAAATTTGCGCAAATTTTCTTTCCTGCTCATCATATTTCATTTCGCCAGAAGTGTCAATATGGCTTTTTGCATAATATTTACAGTCGTTTTTTGTGCATTTTTCCTTATTGACTTTCATTTCACATTATCCCATAATATTGCCATATAATATTTGCGCAAATTTTTATGCAAATATGTAAAATTATATCGTACAGCGAATGACCGGAGCAGAAATATCAGGCAAGCGGTGCTTTGCTGTACCGCATACAGAAAGGAGCTTATTATGAAGCTAGGATTTATCAGTTCCATCCTTGATACCTCTTCCTTTGAAGATGTCATCGACACCGCCGCGGCGCTGGGCTATGAGTGTGTCGAGATGGCCTGCTGGCCGAAGGAAAAGGCAGCCAGGCGTTATGCCGGGATCACACATATTGATATTGAAGCGCTCACGGAGGAGAAGATCCTTTCCATCCGGCAGTACTGCCAGAAGAAGCAGGTGGAGATCTCCGCGCTGGCCTATTATCCCAACACGCTGACCGACGATCTGGAGCAGCGTCAGAAGGCTGTCAATCATTTAAAGGCCATGATCGCCGCCGCGCCGAAGCTGAATGTCCATACGGTCACCACCTTTATCGGCCGTATCCAGACGCTGACTGTGGAAGAAAATCTGAAGGTGTTCCAGGAAGTATGGACTCCGATCATCCGTTTTGCCGAGAAATATAAGGTAAAGATCGCCATTGAGAACTGCCCCATGCTTTTCGGCCCGGACCAGTGGCCCGGCGGACAGAACCTGATGACCACGCCTGCGATCTGGCGCAAAGCATTTGAACTGATCCCAAGCGATTATTTTGGCCTGAATTATGATCCATCTCATTTTGTATGGCAGCAGATCGATTACATCCGGCCGTTATACGAATTCCGGAACAAGATCTTCCATGTCCATTACAAGGATATCAAGGTTTATCAGGACAGGCTGAACGACGTCGGAACCATGGCTTATCCGCTGGACTACATGTCTCCGAAGCTTCCCGGGCTGGGGGATGTGGACTGGGGAAAATATGTCTCTGCTCTGACGGACATCGGCTACAACGGTTACAGCTGTATCGAGATTGAAGATAAGGCATTTGAGGACTCTTCCGAAAGGGTGCTGGACGCGCTCCGGCTTTCTTATCGGTATATGAGGCAGTTTGTGATTTAAAAGAGAGGAGAAAATGACATGAATCCGAAGAAAATCAATATCGGACTGATCGGCGCGGGCTTTATGGCCAAGGCACATTCCATCGCATATGCAGGGATGCCCATGTTTTTCTGGCCTGCTCCGGCAATCCCGGTGAAAAAAATGATCGTAGATATGAATGAAGAGATCGCAAGGGACGCAAAGGAAAAGCTGGCTTTTGAAACTTATTCGACGGACTGGCACGATATTGTCAATGACCCGGAAATCGCGGTTGTGGATATCTGCACGCCCAACAATGTACATGCGGAGATCGCCATTGCCGCCGCAAAAGCGGGGAAACATATCATCTGTGAGAAGCCGCTTGCGCTGACCTCTGAGGAGGCCGGGGAAATGTACCGGGCTGCCCGGGAAAACGGCGTGAAGACGATGGTTGCTTTTAATTACCGCAAGACGCCAGCCGTACAGCTTGCGAAGAAATATATCGATGAGGGCGCCATCGGCGAGATCCTGGATTTCCGCGGCACTTATCTGCAGGACTGGTCCGCGGATCCGGACTCCCCGCTGTCCTGGCGTTTTCAGAAAAAGATCTGCGGGAGCGGTGCGCTTGGAGATATCGGAACCCATGTGGTCGATATGCTGCGCTTCCTGGTTGGAGATTTTAAACGGGTCAATGCCAGGACTGCCACCTATATCAAAGAACGCCCGCTGCAGTCCGGCCTCACCGACAGCCTGGGCAACGCGCGCGTGGATCAGGATACCCCGAAAAAGGCGGTGGATGTGGATGATCAGTGCATGTTTATGATCGAATGTAAAAACGGGGCCTTCGGAAGCATTGAAGCCACCCGGAATGCATGGGGGAGAAATAACTATATCACCTTTGAGATCCATGGCACGAAGGGATCCATTTACTTTAATTATGAGCGGCGCGACGAGCTCCAGGTCTGCTTCGCGGATGATGCTTCGGACCGGAGGGGCTTCCGGACGGTATACACAGGCCCCAGCCACCCTTACGGCGATGGATTATGGCCCATCCCGGCGCTGGGGATCGGATATACCGAGACGAAGATCATTGAATGCTATGATTTCTTCCGCGCACTGCAGGAAGGCACCGAGGCCGTTCCTGATTTCCGGGACGGGTATGCCATCGAGCTGATCTCGGATGCGGTTCTGGAATCTGCCGGGAGCAGGGAATGGGTAGATGTGAAGGAGATTGATAGAATCTGAAACAAAGCGGCATCAGTCTGAGATTGATGCCGCAGTCAGTTCGTTTAAGCATACCAATGATCAAATTCTCTCACCGCTCCCTTTATGCGGATGATTTCTGCTATATTCCAATGCTTCTTTTCTAACCTGTCCCAGCTTCATTTTGTCAAAATATTCTCTCTGCCATGCCGTATAATCAAAATTTTCTCTTTTAATCACCGCAATAAAATGCTAGCTATGCTTTTAAACAGAGTAACCAGTATGTGTCTTGCCCTGCATCCGCCAGCATGTTATACTAAGGGGCAGAAAAGTCTGTGGATTGAAGGAAGCAATCGTCCAGATGCCGGGGCGGGCGCGTATCCGGATCGATACCGGGACCTTCCAGAATAACACGTAAACATAAGCAGGAGGAAACGTAATGACAAATGAAGAGTTTTGGAAAAAGTTAGACCTTATTACGAAACGCAGGGATCCAGCGGATCATATAACCGAATTTATGATTCTGTTAAAAGATGGGTACGAGCAGAATCTGGACGTGATCGTTTCTGCCACGCCGGTGCAAAATGGTATTGCTAGTCAGGCTTATCTCGGAGAAAAAAACGCTCGTTTTTACGTCTGCTATACCAGCTTGGCTCATGCAAGAAACGAATGGCGGGCAGGAGACGGCGGGAGACCCATGGACTGGAACACGATGAGCCTCCGGGATGTGATGAATAACATGTTTCACAAGACATCCGGGGCAGGGCTTATATTTAACCCGGACAGTACGACGGAAGGTTTAGTAGTTTTAAAAACGATGCTGGAACTGCTGATGCCTGGTCCAAAAGAAAAGCCGTCTATGTTCGTAGATTCATAATCAGGCTGGATGCTCCTTGGAGCATTCAACCGCACAGCTGAAAATATTTTTTCCGTCAAATCCATCGGTGCTATTGCAATACAGAAAGCCTGTCACTGGCAGCCTTTCTGCATACGATGGTGTCAAAATGCGTCTTGCCCTGCGTCAACATGCATGTTAAAATATTTGTAATGCTCCGGAACAGCAGAAGTTTTATGCATCCTGCATTCCAGGAGATTGTCTACGAAAGCCGTCGGAAAGAGGTGCAGCTTATGGGAAACTATGTGAATACCGGCAATGCGGGCTTTGCCGCGGCGGTCCGGGATACGTATGTAGATAAAACCGAGTTGATCGCATTTATCAACAGCACATTAGGAACGAAACGGAAGCTGACCTGTGTCAGCAGGCCGCGCCGTTTCGGGAAATCCTATGCCGCCCAGATGCTGTGCGCCTATTATGACAAAAGCTGTGATTCCAGCGGACTATTTGCCAATTTAAAAATTGCACAGGACAGCTCCTATCAGGAACATTTAAACCGGCATCATGTGATCTATCTGGATATTACCTGGTTTATTTCGATTGCCGAAGATATCAAAGATACAGTGTCAAATCTGCAGACAAAGGTGGTAGAGGAGCTACGTGCGCTTTATCCGGATGTGAAGCAGGAGCAGACGCTCCCGGAGACTCTTGCCGGGATTCATGAAGCCACAGGAAATCGATTTATCATGATCATTGACGAATGGGACGCATTATTCCGTGAAGCCAGAAATGACCATACGCTGCAGGAACAGTACATCCAGCTTCTGCGCGGCCTGTTCAAGAGCAGCGGTCAGACGGATAAGATGATCGAAGCCGCCTATATGACAGGCATTTTACCGATCAAAAAATATGGGACGCAGTCGGCAATGACAGATTTTAAAGAATATACCATGCTTCAGCCGGAACCGCTGGGAAGGTTTACCGGATTTACGGAACAGGAGGTCCGCAGATTATGCAAAAGCAGCAAGCTAAGCTTTTCTGCGGTCCGTGAGTGGTATGACGGCTATATCCTCGGTAATCACACGCACATTTACAGTCCAAAATCCGTCATGGACGCATTGGCAAGAAACCGGATCGGTAATTACTGGACCCAGTCGGAGACCTACGAATCGCTGAAAATTTATATTGACCTGGATGAGGACGGATTGAAGGAAGCAATCGTCCAGATGCTGGGGGGCGCGCATATCCGGATTGATACCGGAACCTTCCAGAATGATATGACCACGATCCGACGAAAGGATGATGTCCTTACCCTGCTGATACATTTGGGCTATCTGGCATATGATGCCGATGCAAAGCGCGTTTTCATACCAAATGAAGAGGTTCGGCAGGAATTTGTCCGTGCGGTGACAACAGGCAGACATCAGGAGATTGCAAGGCTGATCCGGAACTAGGATGTTCTTCTGGAACAGACTCTGAGCATGGATGAAGAGGCGGTTGCTGCCACTATCGAGGAAGTACACAGCGCAGGAACCGCTCCTGTTTTTTATAATAATGAACAGGCGCTGCGGAGCACCATACGCTTTGCTTATCTCAGCTGCATGGATGAATTTATAAAGGTAGATGAACTTGCATCCGGCATTGGCTACGCTGATGTGGTATATATTCCCAAAAAAGGTTCCCCTATGCCGATTCTTTTGCTCGAATTGAAATGGAATAAAACAGAGGACGGGGCGATCCGCCAGATAAAGAAGAATCAATATCCTCAGGTATTTCAGGATTATGGCAGCGATGTGCTTTTGGTGGGAATCAGCTATGACGTCAAAAGCAAAAAACATACTTGTAAAATAGAAAAATGGGAGAATACGTAAACATAATCAGGATTTATGAAGCAAAACACCCATAAACGGGAGGAGAAATATCATGGGAAAGAAACTGACGATAACACAGGTCAAAAAGGAACTTTCGAAGCTGCCCAACGAGGAATTGATCGATATCATCAGCAGAATGTACAAATCATCCAAGGAGGCATCGGATCTGGTCAATCTGATCCTGGGAAACGACAGCGTTCTGGATGACGCGCTTGCGGAGGCAAAAAAGAAGGTTCGGACTCAGTTCTTTACAAAGAGAGGATTTGGACGGCTGAATCTTTCTGCAGCCAAGTCAGAAATCACCTCTTTTAAAAGGATCTGCAACGTCCCGGCGAAGCTCATCGATCTGCAGCTCTATTATGTGGAGTGTGGGATTGAATTTACAAACATACTCGGAGATATCAACGAAAGTTTCTACAACAGTATGGAAGGGATGTATGAAACGGTTGTAAAATCTCTGATCAAATCAAAGGATTTAAAGCTGATCGAAGAGTTTATGCCAAGGCTTCAAGAGGCAGTAACAGATACTGACGCAATCGGATGGGGATTTCATGATGACCTTTACTATACATTTTCTGAGTTAGAGGATTTTAAGGAGCAGCTTTGAGAAATGAATATGAAGATTGAAATAAAAGCCTGCAGGGAAGAGCATCTTCCCGAAATGATCCGGATATGGAATGAAGTTGTGGAGGAGGGAAGCGCATTTCCCCAGGAGGAGCTTTTGGATGCCCGGACCGGGAAGGATTTTTTTGAGCAACAGACATACAATGCCGCCGCGGTAAATGCGGATACCGGAGAGGTCTGCGGCTTGTATATCCTGCACCCCAACAATGTCGGACGGTGCGGCCACATCTGCAACGCCAGCTATGCTGTCAGTTCGCAATACCGGGGGCAGCATATCGGCGAAGCTCTGGTTTCCGACTGTCTCATCCAGGGGCGGAAGCTCGGGTTTACGATCCTGCAGTTCAATGCCGTGGTCGCGTCAAATGTCCACGCAAGGCATCTCTATGAACGTCTTGGTTTTATCCAGCTCGGAACGATCCCGAAAGGGTTTCGGATGAAGGACGGGCATTATGAGGATATCTGTCCTTATTATCATACCTTGTAAAATGGCCGGATGGCCAAAATGGGATGCCTACCCTTTCCTCCGGTTCAGCATTTCCTCGATCGCATATGCCACCCCGTACTCTTCATTGGATTTTGTCACATACTTGGCGGCCCTGATGATCTCCGGCTCGGAATTGCCCATAGCCACCGTCGCGCCGAAGTCCATGGACAGCATGGAATAGTCGTTCATGCTGTCGCCGAATGCCATCACCTCATCCATGGTATATCCCAGGGATTCGATATAGCTTTTCAGCACCGGACCTTTCTGGGCGCGGGCATCGGTGATCTCCAGATTGTTGACAAAGGAGGAGGCTACGGCAAGCCTTTCGTCCTTTTGCAGCCGCCTGTCAAGCTCCCCGA
>CATLCV010000128.1 GCA_949893755.1 uncultured Lachnospiraceae bacterium
GGTGTTGGCACGGATCCCCATGGCGCCTCCCTGCTTTGCCGCCAGCGCCATCCTTCCCATAATAAAGGAAGAATGCAGGGGCTCATGGGGAAGCGCCTGGCACGAGACGACCAGCCTTCCTTTTAAGTGTTCCACACATTCCCTCATAGACTTACTCCTTTCATCTCATAGAATGTTGATGAATCCGCCCTTACGGGCTTTGTTTACCGCTTCTGACAATCAGTATAGCATCAAGGAAATTAATTTCAATAGGTTTGGATTGTTCTGAAAGTTCTTTCGTTCTTTTCAAAAAAGGACTCGGTTTAGTAGAAAATACAGGTGCTTTTTTGGACAGATTGCACAAAGCCAGGTTACTTCTTTCCGAGTCTGAAAGTACACTCAGCATCAAAAGTTGAGAATTTGTTTAATGCGGGATATTTGCATACCTGAAAAGTATATGGAATCGAAGGGGATTTATTCATGGAGGAGAGGAAGTTTTGTTTTGAATAAAATGCTGAAATGTAAAATAAAATTCAGGATTGCGGCATTACACTTTTGTCTGAGGAAAAGCCCACGAAAGGCAGAGGGCTGAACGATCTTAAAAAAGATTGAAAAACAGATCGACTGGAGTATAATATGAATTATAAGATCATTCAAGTGCTTCGAAGAGGAGCCTGGGTGAAAGCTTTTCGTAGAAATGCTTCGGACAGCAGGATCCTGCATGGAAAGGGGAATCAGTATGATGGGGAAATTTACGGACCATGTAAATGAATATCTTTCAGAGAGAAAGATCAAACAAAATTTTATTTCAATTAAGACAGGAATTGAACCGAGTAAATTGTCCAGGATTTTGACCGGAATCCAGGATATTACAGGCACAGATATGGAAAAGATAGCGGATGCGCTGGGACAGAGAGTGGAATTTTTTCTCGTAGATGATTTTTGCATACCGGAACAGCAGCATGGCTCAGAGATGTTTCTCTATGCGGGAGAGCTCGGAGAGGCGCAGGAGGAATTTGCGGGGAAGCTTATGAAGTTTTTGGAAAATGCAGATGAAGTTCTTGGAGCAGAAGCAAGACTTCGGATGGCTGCGGAGGATAATTGTATCTGCTCAGAATAATTTTCAGCGAAAGGGGGAAGGCGCGGTGGGAAAAATATTTAATGTGAGCGGGGACTGTAAACCGAGTCTGCATTATATGGTAGATATCAGCGAACGCCTTCGAAGGATCAGGGAATTTGTAGACAAAGGGGAATATTTTACGATCAACCGCGCACGGCAATATGGAAAAACAACAACCCTTCGTGCATTGAAGAGATATCTGCAGGATGAGTATATTGTGATCAGTCTGGATTTTCAAAAGCTGGATGCGGCAAAGTTCCAGGATGGAAATATGTTTTCTCTGGCATTTGCGTCTTATTTTATCGGAATATTGAGGAGAGAGTATGCAGACAGAATCGGAGAAGCCAGGGAACAGGTGGAAGAATTGCGGAAAATTGTCCTAAGCAGCCCGAGAACATTTACATTGTTTGATCTGTTTGGATATTTAAGCCAGATTTGCGGGGCAGCAGAACAGCCGATCGTTATGATGATCGACGAAGTGGACAGCGCAGCAAATCATCAGGTGTTTTTGGACTTTCTGGCACAGTTGAGAGGATATTATATAGACAGGGATGAAATGCCGATCTTTCATTCGGTGATTCTGGCGGGGGTCTATGATATCAAGAGTTTAAAATTAAAAATGCGTTCAGAAACAGGGCATCAGACAAATAGTCCCTGGAACGTTGCGGCACCTTTTGACATAGATATGAGCCTTTCGGAGAATGGGATTGCCGGGATGCTGGATGATTATGAACAGGATCATAAAACAGGTATGAATGTTAAAGAACTGGCCTCTTTGATTTATGAATATACATCCGGATATCCATTTCTTGTATCCAGAATCTGCAAGCTGATTGATGAAAAAACAGCGGGCAACCCGGAATTTCCGGATAAAAAAACGGCATGGACCAGAAATGGGTTTCTGGCGGCGGTCCGGATGCTTCTTCAGGAGGACAATACCTTGTTCGAGTCTCTCGACAATAAGCTGATTGATTATCCAGAATTGAAGCAGATGCTGCAGGAACTGCTGCTGAAAGGCAGGATGATCGAATATGTGCCGGGGGATGTGGGAATTCGGATGGCTGTTATGTTTGGATTTGTCACATTGAAAAATGGAATTGCCGCTGTCTCCAACCGTATTTTTGAAACACGGCTGTACAATGGATTTCTTGCGGAGAAAGCCAGACAAATGGAAATCTCACAGATCGCGGCGGAGGAAAAGAATCAGTTTATCTCTAACGGTCAATTGGATATGGAACTGGTGATTCAAAAATTCGTAAGTCATTATACGGAATTGTTTGGGGAATATAATGAAGATTTTCTGGAAGACAATGGGCGCTGTATCTTTCTGCTCTATATGAAACCAATCATCAATGGAACCGGAAACTATTATATCGAGTCAAGAACAAGGACAAACCGACGAACGGATCTGATCATTGACTTCTGCGGACAGCAAAAAATCGTAGAACTCAAGATATGGCACGGAGAAGAGTATAATCGGCGGGGAGAAGAACAGCTTTCAGGATATCTGGATGAATACCATCTGAAGCGGGGATATATGGTCAGCTTTAATTTCAATAAGAAGAAGCAGGTTGGCGTCCATAAGCTCACATATGGTGATAAAGTATTGATAGAGGCTGTCGTCTGAATGAAGGGCAGGACAAAAAAAGTATATCTTTTTTTGTCCTGCCTTTTTATACATGTACAAAAAAGTCTAAATATAAGAATAAATATGGATAATTAAACGAAAGTTTTTCCATCCCCATTCTATTATAATGGATTCAAGATCAAGAGAAAAAGAAAAGGAGAACAAAAACTATGAAATTAGGATTTGTAAGTGCGATTCTGGACACATGGACGTATGAGGAAATGATGGATTTTGCGTCTGATCATGGATTCGAATGTGTGGAGGTGGCATGCTGGCCGCAGGGTAAGGCAGAGAGAAGATACGCAGGCGTGAGCCACATTGACGCAGAGCGCGTACTGGAGGATGATACCTATGCGGCACACATCATGGACTACAGCAAGGAAAAGGGCGTGCAGATCTCTTCTCTTGCATATTATCCGAATACCATGGACGGAAACCTGGAGAAGCGTGAGGCGGCTGTGACCCATCTGAAAAATCTGATCAAGGCGAGCCATAAGCTGGGAATTGGCATGGTGACTACATTTATCGGAAGAGACCAGACCAAGAACATTGAGGAAAACCTGGAGCTGGTGAAGGAAGTCTGGCCGTCTATCATCAAAGCAGCGGAAGAAAACGATGTGAAGGTTGCCATCGAAAACTGCCCGATGCTTTTCGGACCGGACCAGTGGCCGGGCGGACAGAACCTGATGACGACTCCGAAGATCTGGAGACAGGTATTTGAAATCCTGAACAGCGATAACCTGGGGATCAACTATGATCCGTCCCACTTTGTATGGCAGATGATCGATTATATCAAGCCGATCTATGAGTTCAAGGACAAGATATTCCATGTACATTACAAGGATATCAAGGTTTATCCGGACCGCCTGAACGACTGCGGCATCATGGCTTATCCGCTGGACTTCATGTCTCCGAAGCTTCCGGGACTTGGCGATGTGGATTGGGGCAAATATGTCTCCGCGTTGACCGACATCGGCTATGACGGATGCACCTGCATTGAAATCGAGGACAAGGCGTTTGAGGGCAGCAAGGAGAAGGTGGAGGATTCCCTGGTACTGAGTCAGAGATATCTGCGGAATTTTGTGATCTGACAAGGAGAATAAAAATAATCCTTTCTTTTTTGTCCTGCCTTCAGATGGGGCAGGACATAGCTAAAATATAAGAGGAAAACAGGATAATTGCAGGGATGTTTTCAGATTGGCAAGATTTTATAATAGAATCGGCAAGTGGAATAGAAAAACATAAAAGGAGAACAAGACAATGAACAAATTGAGAGTAGCAATCGTTGGATGCGGCGGTATCGCGAATCAGAAGCATATGCCTTCCATCAAGGCGAATGAGGACAAGGCTGTGATGGTGGCATTCTGTGACATCATCCCGGAGCGGGCGGAGAAGGCATGTAAGGAATACGGCGCAGAGGGCGCAAAGGTTTATACTGATTACAAGGAAATGCTGGCGGATCCGAGCATCGAGATCGATGTGGTTCATGTATGTACCCCCAACGTGGCGCACTGCCCAATCACCGTGGCTTCCTTTGAGGCAGGCAAGCACGTGATGTGCGAGAAGCCCATGGCACACAATACCGAGGACGCACAGAAGATGCTGGATGCATGGAAGAAGTCCGGCAAGAAGTTTACCATCGGTTATCAGAACCGTCTCCGCGACGATACCCAGACACTGCACGCTTCCTGTGAGGCAGGCGAGCTTGGCGAGATCTATTTCGCAAAGGCACACGCGCTGAGAAGAAGAGCGGTTCCCACCTGGGGCGTATTCCCGAACAAGGCTCTGCAGGGCGGCGGTCCGTTGATCGACATCGGAACCCATGCGCTGGACATCACACTCTGGATGATGAACAACTACGAGCCGGCTTCCGTATCCGGCCAGGTATTCTATAAATTAGGACGTCAGGCAGACGGCCCTGCAGGAAATGTATTCGGACCATGGGATCCGGAGACCTTCGAGGTAGAGGATTCCGCATTCGGCCTGGTGAAGATGAAAAACGGAGCAACCATCTTCCTGGAGGCATCCTGGGCGCTGAATGTCCTGAAGTCCATGGAAGCATCTACCACACTCTGCGGAACCAAGGGCGGCGCTGAGATCCATCACGGCGGAAGCTATCCCCAGGATGAGCTGATCTACAACAACGTGGAGCACAATCAGCTGATGGAAAAGACCATCTCTCCGGCAGGCGTGGTGGACTTCTTTGAAGGCGGCGCGGCAGCAGAGGCAGTTCGCGAGCAGGAGCAGTGGCTGAATGCGATCCTCAATGACGGCGAGCCGCTTGTAAAACCGGAGCAGGCATTTGTAGTGACCCAGATCCTGGAAGCAATCTACAAATCCGCTGAGACGGGAAAAGAGGTTTACTTCGACTAAAGGAAAGAACAGGCGGGGCCGCGGTTCGGAACGGATGAAAAGTACATACAGGATTGAGATGCGCGGCTCCAAATGGATATAAAATGATAGAAACTACATAAAACAGGAAAGGAAGAAAATCATGGAAAAAATAAAATTGGGCATTGTTGGCTTTGGGTTTATGGGCCACTGCGATGCGGATATGATGAATACATTTGACGAGATCGACCTGGTAGCAGTTGCGGATACGAACCCGGAGCAGCTTAAGGATGCGCCGGAGGGCGTGGAGACTTACGCAAATATTGACGAGATGCTTGCCAATGCGGATATCAATGTAGTGATGGTATCCACACCAAACCCGAGCCATCCGGAGATGGTGAAGAAGGCGGCTGCGGCGAAGAAGCATGTCATCTGCGAGAAGCCGGCAGCTATGAGCATTGCAGAATATGATGAGATGGTTGCGGCATGCAAGGAAAACGGCGTGATCTTCACCGTGCATCAGCAGAGAAGATGGGACAAAGACTACCGGATCATGAAAGAGGTCTATGACAAGAACATGGTCGGAGATATGTACATCATCAAATCCCAGCTTTACGGTGTAAACGGCAACATGCATGACTGGCATATTTATCCGGAGATGGGCGGAGGCATGCTCTATGACTGGGGCGTACATCTGATCGACCAGATGTTGGATATGGTGAAATCCGAGGTGGTATCCCTCTATGCAGATGTACAGAATGTCATCAATGAAAATGTAGACGATTATTTCAAGATCATCCTGAAATTCAAAAACGGCGTGACCGCAGAGATCGAGCTGGGAACCTACTATCTGACACCGAAGCGCGCATGGTTCATCGGCGGAAAGAAAGGCTCCGCGATCATCGACGGATTCGGCGGAGAGGGCAAGATCGTCCGCACCGCGCATCTGCTGGAGAACGTGCCGGGCAAGATCACGATGACCGCAGCAGGCCCCACAAGAAGCTTCGGACCGCCGGAGCCGGGACTTCTTTCCGAAGAGCCGCTGCCGGAAGTGAATGTAGCGCACAGGAACTATTTCGAGCACTTCCTGAAAGCATTCAACGGGGAAGAAGAAATTATTGTAAAACCGGAACAGGTAAGACGCGTGCTCCGTTTGATGGACGCGGTGAGAGAATCCGCAAAGACCGGGAAATCAATTGCGTTTGAAGAATAATAGTATATCCTCACGGCTAATCTGCTGTGGCAAAAAAACTGCTATTTTTTGGGGTAGCAGTTTTTTTGTGCGGAAAAAGATAAATTTTAGGAAAATGAAAAGAAAAGGAAGATATAATTGCATAAAGAAGAGTAATTTGATATACTATAATTCAGAAAAAATTCAGTTGTGCGGTTGGATGATCCAGAGATCATTTGCATTGCAATAAATTTTGTATGTAAATGACCTGTCGAACCGCAACCGCACAGTTGGAAAAATTTTGCGATTTTACCTGAGAAGATATGATACTACGCTTTGAGTAGGTACACATTGTAAATGTAATGCATAAAAAATAAAAGTAGGAGGGATTCATATGGTTGATATATTATATGCTGCACGCTATCTGGTATTTTTGTCATATGGAAGAAAGCCATATTCGTTAACCCCGCTTAAATTGCAGAAACTTTTATATTTAGCTCAGGGATGGAGTTTTGTGTGGGATAATAAAGCTGCGTTTTCTGATGAATTTGAGGCGTGGCAATATGGACCGGTGAACGAAAAAGTGTATGAGGAATTTAAAAAATATGGTCGTTCGGAGATCCCGGAAAGAGAAGGTATAGGCTCCTTAAGAGATCGCGATGTGAAAGAAACTTTAGCAGCCATTTGGATTGAGTATGGAAAAAAAACGGCATATGATCTGGTTGAATTGACACATCAGCAAAAGCCTTGGCGTGATGCTTACTCTAAAGGAACAAAAATAACAAATGCCAGTATTAAAAAATATTTTCAGTCAACTTTTTAGTTGGCTGAATTTTTATAAAAGGAGAGCGGCAGAAAATGGGGCTTATTTTAAAAGGAATAGAACTGGAAAATTTTAAGTCATACGTAAACAAGCAATACATTCAATTTTCAGATTTGTCGGTGTTGCTTGGAGCTAATAGTAGTGGAAAAAGTACAGCTTTACAGGCTTTACTAATGTTTAAACAAACCATGGAGTGCAATAGCCCGGATGAAGAACTATTATTGTCAGGCAAATATGTTGCTTTAGGAGATTATGATGATTTAATATCTGATTCCCAAAGAGATTCGTTTTCTTTTGCAGTAATCCTTGAACAAGCCGAAAAATCTGAAAACTTGTTAGATGAAGATGACTTTAGAATTTGCTGGAACTTTAAACGAGATATAGACGGTATATCTGCAATATTAGATTGTATAGATATAATTTTTGGAAATATGTACCTGTCACTAAAGCGATTCAATAAGGGATTATATAATTTATATATAAATGATGAACGTAGTGTGTTTAGTGTTGATATTTGCAACCTGCTATTGTCAAATTACGCGGTTCATTATGATAGAGAATTGAATATCAAAGCAGCAGAACTGATTCAGTTTTTATCACAGACATTGATATCACAGAAGACAACTACAGCGGCAATTGATGAGCCGGTCGGGATAGATGCAACGAGAGAATTCTATTTCCGATTATTCGATCGAGTTCAAAATAGGGAAATGGAAAAAAATTTATTGGCGGAAGATACATATGGTCTGGCAGCACGGATAGAAAATCTCATTGACGAAATCTGCAATTTGGAATTGCCGATCTATACCACTATTAATCGAATATTTCCAAAAGACGCACGAATCAAAATTTTGGAATTATCCTTAGAACATTTAGATTCGTTCGAACAGTTGGAAAATAGTATTACGGAATTCGAGGCGTATATATCACAATATAAGCGCTCTATTCCTGCTGTTTCAGAATTGCAGGAAATATATAACCTGGGAAGAGATCCATTCTGGTTATTAGAAGGAGAGGATGGAAAAAGTAACAGTTTAACGCAGTTAAAATATGCGCTGGATTTTTATGATGATTTTTATACAGACATTGTTTCTAAAATTTTCTTCGTTGGGCCTATTAGAGAAATGCCAAAAGGTTTATATAATGCTGGCTTTGAAACTGTCCCTAAATACGTTGGACCGACAGGATCCTATTTCGCCTCCGTTTTGTTGCACGAGAAAAAAAAAGTGAAGACATATATTCTGCCAAAAAGTAAAGAAAAGTGTACCTTGTCAGATGCTTTGGCTGAATGGATGAGCTATTTGAATGTTGCGAGCGCTGTGGATGTTGATAAGAAAAATTCCTTTGGTTTTAGTGTTTCAATTGAAAATATGGATCAGATAAAATCAGATATTATGAATGTTGGAATAGGTACCAGTCAGATTTTGCCGGTCTTAATATCTGTGTTGTTGTCCGAGAAAGGTGAAATATTAATTTTTGAACAGCCTGAATTACATTTACATCCATATTCACAAAGCCGTTTGGCAGATATGTTTGTTCAATTTTGTAAACAAGGGAGAAAAGTAATTCTTGAAACTCATAGTGAATATTTCCTGCTAAGGTTAAGATATCATATTGTAAAAAATCAATATTCTAAAGAATCCGCTGCCATTAATTTTTTCCATAATGCTGGTGGAACAAGAGTAGAGTTTGCAAATATTTCTGATTTGGGAAATATTGAGTATCCTAAAGATTTTAAAGATGAAACACAGGAACTGTTAGATTCAATTTTAGAAGCAGCATTAGAAAGAAAGGGATTATAATGAGTGTATTGATAGATCCATATATGTTTGAACTATCTGATGCACAAGAAATTAAAAATAATATTTCTTTTTTTCTGAAAATGATAAAGCTTTGTACAAAATCAGATTATGGTCAAGGATTGCGTATTTTACTTTATAAAGGCATAATTGAAAAAATATATCAAAGAGCGATACAGCCGTTTCCAATAAACATACATACAATTGTAGATCCAGATTTGCGAAAGACTATTCTACAGATTAATAAATCTTTTAATTATGCGTTGTTAGAATCCATAGAGAGCATAGATATTGATGAATGTAGTGGAAGGCAAGAATTCGAAATTATAGATGAGTACGGGTTAAAAGAAGATGATAATTATTATGAAATGTTTTGCACATTATTGATTCCATGTTATTTAAAATATATAGATATTGATGATAAGATATTGACTGGAATAAAGAAAGATGGGGGACATATAGGAGATGATTTTCATATTCTATGCAGTTGTTCCAGATATGAATACAAAAAGCATTGCGTATTTTCAGAAATTGATGAGTTTATTTCTGAAGACGCAAAAGTAATAGAAGAGTTGAAAGAAAAAAAGAAAAAGGGAGAAATATTTGTTACTAATCGTGTATCAGCGGAGATGGGGGAGCACCATAACCATGTACAGGCAGATGGAAAAAGATTCTGCACATTGAATGAGCTTTCTTTCAAAAATAAAAAGGTACTGAAACTTTTACAAGAGTTAGGATTGTCTAAAATAGTCTTCGGCAGATTTACTTCAAAAGGCGTAAAAGCAATCGGAACAATGAATATATATTGCGTGGATGAAAAAGACACGCAAGATATTGTGACTGTAAAATTTAATGCAGAAACGGAATTTCAGCTTCTGACAGATTTATACTTTCCTAAAGGAGTAGGAAAACTTTTATATAATTATTTTAAAACAAATCAAATGACATATCATAACGTGAATGAGCTGATTGATAAAATATAATTGGCATAACGATATGTTCGATTTTAATATCTGGATACCTGCTAATCGGGTAACAGAAAAGATACTGCGAAATTTACCATTAATTGTGCAATGCAGTACCAGAAGGAGAAGGGATATGAATGTTCTTCAGAGCATGACAGAATTATACAATCATCTGTCTTTTGACAGTACCTATCGGAATGTCTGCAGAGGAATCCTCGAGAATCTGGAGGAAGCGGCGGATGGCAATATCTATGATATTGCGGAATTGACGAACTCATCCAGGACGACAGTATGGCGGATGGTGCAGAAGCTCGGGTATCAGAATTTTACGGATTTTCATCATGAATTGAAACGTGCGGTGAAGCAGTATACCTACTACAATCGGCTCTTGCCGCCGGAACAGAGCCAGGATGCCGTAAGTGTGAAGGATGCCATGCTGGCACAGGCCGTAGAGACCTGTGAGATCATGCGGGATCAGATCGATGAGGAGGAAGCCGAACGGATCGCCGAGGAGCTGAGTGATGCGGATAAGGTGGTATTCTATACACCTTATAAAAACAGCGCCATACTTTCGCTGCAACAGAATCTTGCCATGGATGGGAAGGAGACGGGATATTACTGCTTGCTCCCGGATATGTTGGAGGACAGCAGTACATTGACGGAGCAGAGTATTGTCATTGTCAATATGATTGAGCATGTGGAGACCATGGACATGGAGCCGGTATTTACCAATATCAAGGCAAAAGGGGCGAAGGTATATGGCGCGTCGAAGCGGTATAAAAAGTATCTGGACAGGGAATTGTTCCAGGGCAGCAGGGAAAAGGTGGTAACGGGGGTACTTTTGTTTGATCTGTATTTTCTGATGCTGAGTGAGATATATCGGATGAAATATATTCGGTGAGTATGAAAACGGATAAAAGAATCTGGTTTCAAATTTGAAACCAGATTCTTTTTTGATGGAACATGGTTGCTGAGGAAGGACGCCGATGAAAAATCATTGCATTATAATGGAGACATAAACAAAAAAATGAAAGGAGCTATGAAAGCGATGAAGTACAGTTTATGTGCAGACATTATGTTTGTGGCAGTCGGCGAAAAGGGGCCTGTCTGGCCGGATACGGACGGAATCATTGAGGGCATGAAGCTGGCAAAAAAGAACGGATTCACGGGAATTGAAATGTTTGACCTGGAGGGAAGAGACCTGGACCGCATTGCCGCGGCGGGAAAGGAACTGGGGATTGAGATCCGCGCATGTGTTTCCGCGGGAGCCTCTCTTCTGGGAGACCCGGCTAAGACAGAGGAGCTGATTTCCCTTTTTACACAGAGTGTGCCAAAGGCTAAGCAGATCGGATGCAGCAGGCTGATCCTGAATGCGGCTGATTATGCGAAAGATCTTTCCGCAGAGGAGGTTCTTGCGGCGATGGAGGATGCATTGAAACGTCTTGCTCCAATTGCTGAAAATGAGGGGGTAACAGTGCTTGTTGAGCCTCTGACAGGCGGATTCTTTACAAGCTCGAAACAGGCATTTGGCTTGATTAAGAACGTAGGAAGCGAACATGTAAAGCTTCTTTATGACATATTCCACTTCCAGAATATTGAGGGAAAGATCACAGAGACGATCAAGGCGAATCTGGAGCTGATCGGAGATCTTCACGGGGCAGGAGCACCGACGAGAGCGGAACTGACAGTAGGAGAACTTGATTATGCGTTTATTCTGAATACTGTGAAGGAACTTGGTTATGAAGGAAACTTCTGCCTGGAATTCTTTACATTCGAGAACCGCGATGAGAAGGTGGCCGCATCCTGCAAAGTGCTGCCTGCATAACAGAAATACATCCGATACATATATATGAAAAAATATCCGGCTGTATAGTCGGAAAAATAAAAAAATCTATGGAGGAAAATGAAATGGCAAAGAAAAGAATCGGAGTAATTGGTATTGGTGAGATCGGAACGACAAAGCATTTAATACAGCTTGTCAAGCATCCGGATGAAGTAGAGGTCGTTGCGCTGTGTGATATTCTTACGGAGAGATGTGAAAAGGCCAATCAGGATTTCGGCCTGAACGCAAGAATTTACACGGATTATAAAGAAATGTGCGCGGCAGATGATGTTGACGCGGTACATGTTTGTACGCCGAACCCGCTTCACTGTGAGATGACGATCTGCGCGTTTGATCACGGAAAAGATGTTTACTGCGAGAAACCCCTTGCATGTACCTACGCGGACGCACAGAAAATGCTTGAGGCACAGAAGAAAGCAGGCAGGAAGCTCACAAGCGGTACACAGTGGCGTTATAATACGGCTCCGATGGAAATGAAGAGAATGTATGAAGCAGGTGAATTCGGAGATGTATACTATATCCGTTCTTCCCAGCTCCGCCCGAATCGTCTTCCGGCATACGGTGTATACACAAGCAAGGAGCTGAATGGCGGTGGAGTTTTAATGGACGGAGGTCCTCATTCCATTGACCTTCCCATGTGGCTGACAAACAATTATGATGTTGCAAGCGTTCGGGGAGTCACTTTTGATAAGATGAAAAACTTCCCGGAAGGAAATCAGCTTGGACCGTGGGATCCGGACAACTTCGATGTAGAAGATACCGCAATGGCCATGATCACAATGAAAAATGGCGCGATGTTCTATGTTGAGACAGCATGGCGTACGAACATGCAGCAGGAAGCTCCCGGAATCATCTGCTCCGTAGCCGGAACGCTTGCCGGTGCGGATATGGTCGGCCCTGGGTTTGAAGACAGCGTCCGTATCACAAAGATGGTTGGCGGAGAAATGAAAACAGAGATCACGAGCCCGGAAGCGAAGTATGACATGTGGGAATATGATATGACAAAATGGGTGGAATGCATTACAAAGGGAACGGAGCCCGCAGTCCTTCCGGAGCAGGCAGCAGTCGTTACCCGTGTGATCGAGGCTATTTATCAGTCTGCCGCAACGGGTGAGACAATCGTATTTCAATAAAACTCAGCGAAGCTTTTAGAAAATGGGGGACTGTACGCCGTATATAGCCGGCAGTGACAGTCCCGCTTGTTTTATAAATGCGGAACCAAAAACCAATGAAATGATCGCGGCGGAAGAGAGGACTATGGAAAACAAAAGAAAATTAATGCAGTTCTTTTTTATCAGACAGGAAGAATCATCGGTACATTACCATCAGGATCTGGAGATCATTTATGTGATGAAAGGGAAAATGGATATTAAAATTGATGAGTCGGCGTATCAGCTCCAAAAAGGGGATTTTATCCTGATCAATGCCAATAAAAGACATTCCTGCGTGGGAACGCAGGGGATTTTAGCGGCAAGATTTTTTATTGATTTTCATATTCTGGCGGAGCATATGTGTACGCTGCAGCTGATGTTCTGGTGCAATACGGTGGTGGACAGGAATGATGCATATGAAGGGGTACGGAAATTATTGGACCGGATTTTAAGCTGCTATTCCAATCAGGAGGAAAAAGGTGCATTATATCTGAATGCGCTGTATTATGAACTGCTGTATCAGCTGGTCAGCAATTTTATGGTGAAAGCAGATCAGGTCTGGACGAATCAGGAGGATTCAAGGAATCAGATCCGGATCCGGCAGATACAGAATTATATCCAGGCAAACTATCAGACGCAGATCAGCCTGAATGATCTTGCGCAGAGATTGTATCTGTCGAATGTGTATCTGTCAAAATATATCAAAAAACATATGGGGCTCACCTTTTTGGAATATCTGAATAATGTGCGTCTGTTCCATGCGGTAGATGAACTGCTGTATACGAATAAAAGTATTACACGTATTGCGATGGATAACGGATTTCCAACATCAGCGGCATTTATCAAGAGCTTCAGGAGCATTCACCGTGAGGCGCCCAGCCAGTACCGTAAGAGGATGCAGCAGAATATGCCGCCAGTCCACCAGGAGTATGAGCTGGAAGAAAAAAGCCTGGATCTGGTACACGAATATTTAAGGAACAGACAGACGGGACAGCAGGAGAACGGCAGCAGACAGCAGATCTGTACTGCGGATGCCAGCCATTATGAGATTCAAAATGCGGATTGGACCCGGGCGGTGAATGTGGGAGAAGCGTATACACTTCTTCAGTCAGAGGTGCAGGATCAGCTCATACAGATTCAGCAGGAGACCGGCATGAGATATGCAAGAATCTGGAACCTGCTCTCCCGGAAACAGTGTGCAGACGAAAAAGAGGGAATGAATTTCCGAAAGCTGGATCTGGTGCTGGATTTTATCGTCGATCATCAAATGAAGCCGTACATTGTGCTGGGGGGAGGAGCAGAAGTAAAAGAGGCGGAGAAGGATGGGGCGAAAAGGAAAGAAACGTGGGATCAGAAGCTGTTCTGTGAAATGATAAGGGCGTTTTATCTGCATCTGATCAACCGCTATGGCTTGGAAGAGATAGAGGGCTGGTATTTTGAATTCGGGAAGGCTGCTGGCCTTGGAATGACAGCGGAGGACGGAGCCTATTACCAGGCCTTTGAGGCCATCTGCCGGATATTTAAAGAGATTGCCCCGGAAATCCGGGTGGGAGGCGCCGGTTTTTTGCTGGGTTATGAAAATTCCTTCTGCCGTGAGATCTTCCGCATCTGGAAGAAACGTGAGGTCCGGCCAGATTTCCTGTCCTTTCGTTCCTGTCAGTATATGTCGATTAATGAGGATGAGCTTATTTATGGAAGAAGATCCATTGACAGAAGCTACATGAAAAATCAGGTGCAGTTAATCCGGAACATGATGAAAGAGGAAGAATTTCATGTTCCGGAGCTGCACATTGTTCAGTGGAATTTTACGGACTCAAATCAGAATGTGTTCAATGACAGCTGCGCGCAGGGAGCCTATATAGTAAAAACCTGTATCAGCATGCTGGGCAATGCAGATTTTATGGGATATTGGCATGGACTGGATATCGGGGCGGACTATGCTCCCACAGGGGTACCGGGCGATACGTTTCTGGCAGGGCAGGAAAGTACACAGCAAGGTCATTCAGACATTCAGTCCGTATTAAACGGAGATTCCGGAATGATTACCAGAGATGGAGTACGGAAACCCTCCTTTTATGCATTTCAGTTCATGAACAGGCTGCAAAGCTATGTAGTATACAGAAATGAGAATATTGTCGTTACCGCAAATGGGCGGGGACGGTTCACTGCGGTCTGCCATAATTATAAAAGCTTTTCATCAAAATATGCATTCTGCAAAGAGGAAGAGATCCAGATCGACGAGATGGATCAGTTTGTGGAGGATATGGAACCGCTGAGGCTGAAAATCTGTCTGAAAAATATAAACAATGGAACCTATCAGGTAAAGTCCCATTATGTGAATCAGGAAAATGGTTCGGTTCAGAATATCTGGAAAATGATGGGGTACGAAAAGATTCTTGCGAAGGATGAGATTGAATATATGAAAAGGCGGGCGATCCCCAGTATGGAAATCAGGACTGTTCAGGTAACGGATGGGATCCTGGAACTGGAATATGTGATGCAGCCTCAGGAAATCCGGCTTTTGGATATCCGGTACAAATATTAAAATTTCTATCATGATTTTTAGTATTTATAGTTTTGGCGTATAAATTGTATTAAATATTGACGCTGGTTTCAGATAAATACGTGAAAGAAAATTTTTGATAAAGATGTAAACTTAAAATATAACAAAAATCAGGAGGATTATAGAAATGAAAGTATTGGGAATTTCCTTTGGAAGAAGGAATCAGCGCTGCGATGTGATGGTAAAAGAGGCGCTGTTTGCTGCGAAGGCAGCAGGGGCAGAGGTGCAGTTTATCAATACGATCCGAATGGATATCGGACATTGCCGCGCATGTGATTACTGCAGCCGTCTGCGGGACAAAGGGGAGGTGGAGATCCACTGCTGCATGAAGGATGACTATTCTGTTTTGGAGGAAGCGTGTGTGGAAGCGGACGGGATCATCATCGGCGCGCCGGTCTATGCGGTCGGTATCGTAGGACAGTTTAAGAATTTTGTGGACCGTTTCGGGCCGTCCCATGACAGGGCAGCGCTTCTGGAAATAAATAAGAAGCGTAAGGAAGAAGGCAAACCGGAGCTGGATCCCAGATATTTTAAAGACCGCTATACCGGATTCATTTCCGTGGGAGGCGCGCAGACTCATAACTGGGTATCTCTGGGGCTTCCCATGCTGGATCTGTTCAGCTTTTCCTTCTGCATGAAGTGCGTGGG
>CATLCV010000129.1 GCA_949893755.1 uncultured Lachnospiraceae bacterium
GTTCTATATCGAGTCTGAACAGCCGGAAAAGATCTCCCCGCTGCTGGAGGGGTGTGATTCTGCCGTATTGTCCAGAGTGTCGGATTA
Source organism: uncultured Lachnospiraceae bacterium (assembly GCA_949893755.1). Classification (GTDB taxonomy): domain Bacteria; phylum Bacillota; class Clostridia; order Lachnospirales; family Lachnospiraceae; genus Schaedlerella. The sequence continues at coordinate 88 of CATLCV010000129.1, forward strand.
TGTGTCGGAGGCGCCTGTATTCAGCCTGGATGAGGGAAGCTACCAGGAAGTGCAGGAGACTTCTCTAACGGGAGAGGGACCGATCTATTTTACGGAGGACGGAAGTACCCCTGACGAATCCAGCACCGAGTATACCGAACCCATTCTGCTCAGCGAGGGGACTACAGTCTTGAAGGCGGTCTGCATCAACAAAAAGGGGATCCCAAGCCTTGTCTCCACCAGGACCTATACGGTCGAGCTGCAGGGCGAAGGGGCGCCTGCGGTGACGCCCTCCACCGGGAAATACAGCGCGCCGTTCCAGATCACCATTCAGGTGCCGGAAGGCTATACTGCGTATTATACCGCAGACGGCACCACGCCGTCGGCCGCGTCTCAGATGTACGGCGGGCCGATCGACGTAACGGAAGGAGATGGCAGCCTGATCTTCTCGGCTGTGCTGATCAGTGATACCGGAAAGATGACTCCGGTCACAAAACGGAATTATACCCTGCAGTTTGAGTAGGATATTTCGTATATTTTTTATAAATCTTTTTTGAAATTTTCAGTAAATATGCTTGTGTTAAAAGTTTCACAGTGCTATAATAAAAGCTGTTAAAATAATAACACATAGATCATACATAAGGAGATGTGTAACATGAGCAGATTTACATTACCAAGAGACGTTTACCACGGAAAAGGATGTCTGGAAGAACTGAAGAACCTGAAAGGGAAAAAGGCCATCCTCGTTGTCGGCGGCGGTTCCATGAAGCGCCAGGGATTTCTGGATAAGGCAGTGGATTATCTGAAGGAAGCAGGCATGGAAGTGGAGCTGTTCGAGGGCGTTGAGCCGGATCCGTCCGTTGAGACCGTTATGAAGGGCGCGGCGGCGATGCGCGCGTTTGAGCCTGACTGGATCGTATCCATGGGCGGCGGTTCTCCGATCGATGCCGCAAAGGCAATGTGGGCATTCTATGAGTATCCGGATGTGACCTTTGAGGATCTCTGCATTCCGTTTAATTTCCCGGAATTGAGACAGAAGGCAAAATTCTGCGCGATCCCGTCCACATCAGGAACCGCGACGGAAGTGACCGCATTTTCCGTGATCACGGATTACAGCACGGGCGTGAAGTACCCTCTGGCGGACTTCAACATTACTCCGGATGTAGCGATCGTAGATCCGGATCTGGTAACCGGACTCCCGGTAAAGCAGGTTGCTTACACCGGTATGGACGCTCTGACACATGCCATCGAAGCATATGTGTCCACATTGAACGGACCGTTTACGGATCCTCTGGCACTTCAGGCGATCGAGATGGTTCTGGATTACCTTCCGGCTTCCTATCACTGCAATATGGATGCCAGGGAACAGATGCATTATGCACAGTGCCTTGCGGGAATGGCATTTTCCAACGCTTTGCTTGGAATCGTTCACTCCATGGCGCACAAGACCGGCGCGGCATTCTCCACAGGACATATCCCGCACGGCTGCGCAAATGCGATCTATCTGCCTTATGTGATCAAATATAACGCAAAGGATTCCGTCGCGGCAAGCCGCTACGCGGACATCGCGCGCAGAATGGGCCTGCCGGGAGCATCGGAGAAGGCACTGATCAACAGCCTGTGCGAAAAGATCGATGCATTCAACGTTGAGCTGAATATCCCCAGGACATTGAAGGACTTCGGCATCAACGAGGACGAGTTTAAGGAGAAGGTAGCCAAGATCGCGGAGCTGGCAGTAGGCGATGCATGTACCGGATCCAATCCGCGCGCCATCGACCCGGCAGCAATGGAAAAATTACTCACATGTACATATTACGGAACAGAGGTTGATTTTTAAAAACCGCGGGGCAGGCACGATCCTTGGTGCCTGCCCCCGTTTTGACAACATTGTATGCAGAAAACCTGTTGCCGGCAGCTTTTCTGCAGGAGGATTTCATCCAGATGCTGTCTTTTGGAAAAAGTTCTCTGAAATGTATTCATTTCAATGAAATTTGTGAAAAAGAATACTTGTAAACGGACTGCTGATATCGTATGATATGTTATGCAGAAGATGAGTCTATACAGGAGGAAGAACATGTACAAGATTTTAAAAGCAGAAAAACTGGCTGATAAGATTATACTCATGGACGTGCTTGCGCCGCGCGTTGCGAAGCATTGTCAGCCGGGACAGTTTGTGATCGTGAAAATGGACGACAAGGGGGAGCGGATTCCGCTTACGATCTGTGATTATGACCGGGAAGCAGGAACCATTACCATCGTATTTCAGGAGGTAGGAGCTTCCACGACGAAGATGGCAGACCTGAAAGAGGGAGATGCGTTCCGTGACTTCGTAGGGCCTCTCGGATGTGCGTCCGAATTTGTAAAGGAAGAGATGGAAGCGCTGAAAAAGAAAAAAATGCTCTTTGTGGCAGGCGGTGTGGGAGCCGCACCTGTGTATCCGCAGGTCAAATGGCTCCATGAGCACGGGATCGACGCGGATGTGATCCTGGGCGCGAAGACAAAGGATATGGTCATCCTGGAGAAAGAACTGGAAGCAGTGGCGGGCAATCTCTATGTGACAACAGACGACGGCTCCTACGGCCGTTCCGGTATGGTTACGACCGTGATCGAGGATCTGGTCACGAAGGAAGGCAAACAGTATGATGTGTGCGTAGCCATCGGACCGATGATCATGATGAAGTTTGTCTGCCTGCTGACGAAGAAGCTGGAGCTGCCGACCATCGTCAGCATGAACCCGATCATGGTAGACGGAACCGGTATGTGCGGGGCATGCCGTCTGCAGGTGGGAGATGAGATCAAGTTTGCATGTGTGGACGGACCGGAATTTGACGGACATCTTGTAGACTTTGACCAGGCAATGAAGAGAAGCCAGATGTATAAGACAGAGGAAGGCCGTGCAATGCTCAAGCTCACGGAAGGGGATACACACCACGGCGGATGTGGAAATTGCGGAGGTGACAACTAATGGCAGATGTATTAAAGAAAGTGCCTGTCAGAGAACAGGAACCCAAGGTACGCGCTACGAATTTTGAAGAGGTTTGTCTGGGCTACAACCAGGAGGAGGCCATGGAGGAAGCTTCCCGCTGCATCAACTGCAAGAATGCGAAGTGCATCAGCGGATGCCCGGTAGCCATTGATATTCCGGGATTTATCAAGGAAGTCAAGGAAGGCAATATAGAAGAGGCCTATAAAGTGATCGGAAAGGCTTCCGCACTGCCGGCAATCTGCGGACGTGTCTGTCCCCAGGAATCCCAGTGCGAGGGAAAATGCATCCGGGGGATCAAGGGCGAGCCGGTATCCATCGGCAAGCTGGAGCGGTTTGTAGCGGATTATGCCCTGGAGCATGACATCAAACCGGTAGGAGCAGAAAGCACCAACGGACATAAGGTTGCGGTCATCGGCTCCGGCCCGTCCGGCCTGACCTGTGCGGGAGACCTGGCAAAGATGGGCTACGAGGTGACGGTATTCGAGGCGCTTCACGAGCTGGGCGGCGTGCTGGTATATGGGATTCCGGAGTTCCGTCTTCCGAAGCAGAAGGTGGTTGCAAAGGAGATCGAGAAGGTAAAAGAGCTGGGTGTGAAGTTCGAGACCAATGTGGTCATCGGAAAGTCTACCACCATCGACCAGCTCATTGAGGAAGAAGGCTTTGAGGCCGTATTTATCGGCTCCGGCGCGGGACTCCCGATGTTCATGGGCATTCCGGGGGAAAATGCCAACGGCGTATTCTCCGCCAATGAGTACCTGACCAGAAGCAACCTGATGAAAGCCTTTGACGAGTCCTATGATACGCCCATCGTTGGCGGTAAAAAGGTGGCGGTCGTTGGCGGCGGAAACGTGGCCATGGACGCCGCAAGAACGGCGCTGCGTCTCGGAGCGGAGGTACATATCGTGTACAGGAGAAGCGAGGCGGAGCTTCCGGCCAGAGTGGAAGAGGTTCATCATGCAAAGGAAGAGGGCGTGATCTTCGACCTGCTCACCAATCCGAAGGAGATCTTTGTCGATGACAAGGGGAACGTAAAAGGCATGAAGGTCATCAAGATGGAGCTCGGCGAGCCGGACGCGTCCGGAAGAAGACGTCCGGTGGAGATTCCGGGGTCCGAGTATGAGATCGAAGTGGATACCGTGATCATGTCACTGGGGACTTCCCCGAATCCGCTGATTTCCTCCACCACAAAGGGGCTGGAGACCAACCGATGGAAATGTATCGTTGCGGACGAAGAGTTCGGCAAGACCTCCAAGGAAGGGGTTTATGCCGGCGGCGACGCGGTGACAGGCGCGGCGACGGTCATTCTTGCCATGGGTGCTGGAAAAGCGGGCGCGCATGGAATTGATGAATATTTAAAAAATAAATAATTGCAGATGCGATCAGACCTGTTCTCTGGTAGGACAGGTCTGATTGTGCAGTTCAGGCAGAATAGGAAGAAAACGATAGATTCAGCGGTCAGAGCACAGCATTTTGCGGTGTGGAGATCTGACTGGAAAGAGACTGGATAAAATGAAGATCACATTGATCACTGTAGGTAAAATAAAGGAAAAATATCTCAGGGACGCAATCGGGGAATACAGCAAACGTCTGGGCGGCTATTGCAAGCTGGAGATCATAGAGGTTGCGGATGAGAAGACCCCGGACCATGCCGGCGAGGGGCAGGAGCAGCTGATCCTCTCCAGAGAGGCGGAGCGTATCCTGAAATACATCAAAGAAGATGCCTATATCATGACACTGGAGATCAGCGGGAAGCAGCTTTCCTCCGAGGAGCTGGCTGCCAGGATCGAGCAGCTTGGGGTGCAGGGGAGAGGGCATCTGATCTTTATCATCGGAGGCTCCATCGGACTGGGAAAGGAAGTCCTTGGCAGGTCAGACTTTGCCCTCAGCTTTTCGAAAATGACCTTTCCCCATCAGCTGATGCGGGTGATCCTGCTGGAACAGATCTACCGGAGCTTCCGGATCATCCATGGGGCTCCTTATCACAAATAAGGGGGGATAAACTTGAGGTATTTGCAGTGTATTATAAATTCTATAGTTTTGATTTTGGCAGCAAATCTTCCGTTTCTGGATCATTATCTCCTGCCTTCAGGCGCAGGCGGGATTTTGATCATGGCTGTCTTATTGGCGGGACTCCTATTTCTGATCATGCGTCCCTCGATATCTAATCGCAGGCTTCCCAAAAAGCAGCTTCGGATCTGTGCGGACGGGTGCGAATTATTAATCTGCTTTCTGATCTCCACGACAGCGTCAGTGATCGGATTGATCTGTATGATCACAGTATTATTTCCGGGGAACCGGTTGTTATGGATCCTGGATCTGGTGTGCGTGATCATTGTGGAGGCGGCCACGTTCTGGTGCGGGATTCTCCGCATCTATCTGACCTCCTTGCAGATCGGGATGAAATGGCGTGTGATCGGTATTGCCTGCGGATGGATCCCGGTGGTGAATCTGTTTGTCCTGTTCCGTCTGATCAGGATTGCGTCGGAGGAGTGGAAATTCGAGAGCAGGAAATTGATCCACGCCCAGGAGCACAAGGAGGAGCAGCTGTGCCGGACCAGGTATCCGATCCTTATGGTGCACGGTGTATTCTTCCGGGATTTTAAGTATTTTAATTATTGGGGAAGGATTCCGAAGGAGCTGGAAACGCACGGCGCAAAAATCTTCTATGGAAATCACCAGTCCGCGGCAGCTGTTGCGGACAGCGGTCAGAGCTGGCCGGCCGGATTCAGGAGATCATTGCAGAGACTGGCTGTGAAAAGGTCAATATCATTGCACACTCGAAGGGAGGACTGGATTCCAGATATGCCGTCAGCTGCCTTGGCATGGATGCATATGTAGCTTCCCTGACGACCATCAATACCCCTCACAGGGGCTGTGTGTTTGCGGATTATCTTCTGGGTAAGATTCCGGCGGCGGTGAAGGACAAAGTGGCGGACAGCTATAATGCCGCGCTTCGCAAGCTGGGAGATGAGAATCCGGATTTCCTGGCCGCGGTGTCGGATCTGACGGCATCTGCCTGTGAAGCATTCAATCAGAAGGTGCCGGACCGGCCGGGGGTGTATTACCAAAGTGTGGGATCCAAGCTGGGCGTGGCGTCCGGAGGACGGTTTCCTCTCAATTTCTCCCACCATCTGGTGCAGTATTTTGACGGGCCGAATGATGGCCTTGTGGCAGAGTCCTCTTTCCCATGGGGAGAAGATTACACATTTCTCACTACAGAAGGCAAACGTGGGATATCCCATGGGGATATGATCGATCTGAACCGGGAGAATATCCGTGATTTTGATGTACGGGAGTTTTATGTGGATCTGGTGAATGATCTGAAAAGGAGAGGGTTTTAAACGATTGCAGGACTTAGTGCCGGGTCGGAAGATTAGAAACTCACGGCAAAATGCAATTGCCGTGAGCTTTACATCAGCCGGGGGAGGCTGGAATTATAGTGCTGCCGGAATATGATGCTGATTCAGTAATTGTCTCATTCGGACAAGCTCCGCATCTTTTTCCGCCAGCAGAGCGCTGCTCTCCGCCAGCAGAGTATTCTTCTCTGCCAAATCAGCAATCAAAGCATCATTCTCCGCACGGAGACGTTTCTGCAGTACACTGGGCAGTTCGATCATTGGTTTTGTCATATGGTCCACCTCCATCCAAAAATCAGCATGCTTTTCAAATATTTTTTCGGCGGCACGGCGGAAGAGGTTGATATAATCATCAAATTCCCGTCCTGTCAGATAACCCTGTTCCAATTCATCCTTTAATATTAATATAACCTTGTCAATGAAGTCTGTCAATTCCTTTTTTTCCAGCGGAATTTTTCTTTCCGGGTTTAATTTTGGACGTAATCGAAGCAGCAGATAAGGAATAAAAAGCGTCAGATGTTTTTCTTGGATTTCCTGTAAGGAATAGGACTGGATTCTGACAGTGGGGATCTGATAAATGTGTTCGCTGTTATCTTGGAAAATGATACGGCACCGCAGAAATTTGGGAAGATTCCTGTTCTTTTCCGGGTAAATCACGGTAGAACGAGGAAAGTACATTACCAATCCCTCCTCTTGATCCTCAGAAGTCGTATACTGCATGGCAAAATGTATATCATATGCGATCATGCGGATGACCATTTCTCTGTCATTTCGCATCTGACATTCCAGATGATAGTAGTCCGTACCATTTACCAAAAGTGCAATATCAGAGAGACGAGAGTTGGGCGGGGCATCCGGATTCTCCTGATAGGTGGAAGATTCTGTAGACAGCAGGGTAACCGGGGTTCCTTTTGGGTAATCCTTTCCGTAGACTTCCTTGAAGAGCGGGAAAAGCTGCTCCGGCATGGCATCCACAATCGCTTTGAGGATTTCATCCCATAACCTGGTGTTATCGGATATGTTTTTTTCAGACATAAGCTGTAAATCCTTTCTTTGATAAAAAATCCTATGGGTTACAATTGCTGTGAAATATGGCGAGATGCCAGAAGTGCCGGACAGCTAGAAAGTGTTGTCCGATAGGTTTTCACAAACCAAGTATAACAGACGAGACAGGGAAAGTAAATCCTTTTTTTAACGGCAGCACATTTGATTATGCCCGGCCACACCTTGGCCAGGCGTGACTGGTAACGTGTTGCATGTAACATTGTCAGATGCAACAGAAAAAAGATTGTGTAACATTCCTGAGGATGATATAATTGTTCCGTAAGTTACAAAGCAAAAGCAGATTTCTCTAAAATAGCAGCATGCGGGCGGGCGGCCTGCGGCTTTTTGGAGCAGTCACAACACATTTGGAGGTTAAGATGAACGACTATATCATATGTATGGACGCTTCCGGCGATCTCATTCGGGAAGCGGCCGTGGAAAATGAAATTCAATTTGTGCCTATGGAGTATTCGATCGGAGAGGAGATGCGTACATCCAGAGGATGCGAGAGTGAGGAGCTGCTGAAAACATTTTATGACGGACAGCGCGGGGGCGACCTGACCAGGACCTCCCAGATCTCCCCGTATATGTATGAGGAATATTTCAGGCAATTTCTGGAGCTTGGGAAATCCATCCTGTATTTCTGCCTGTCAGGCGGGCTGTCCTCGACCTATCAAAGCGCTGTGCTCGCCGCGGAGACTTTGAAGGAGGATTATCCAGAGGCGGAGGTGATCCCGGTGGATACGCTGGCAGCGACAGGCGGGATCGGCCTTTTGGTGGAAAAGGCCATCGAAAACCGGAAGAACGGCATGTCCATCCGGGAGAATCTGGAATCCGTCCGGGCCGTGATCCCCAGGCTGCGCCATTACTTCATGGTACAGGACCTGATGTATCTGAAGCGGGGCGGACGCGTCAGCGCAGCAACCGCCATTGTGGGCTCTGCGCTGAATATCAAGCCCATGCTCATCGTCAATGAAGAGGGAAAGCTTGTGAACGTGGATAAAAAACGGGGGAACAAAGCGGCCATGTCTTCTCTGTTTGCGTCGTTCAAAGAAAATTACGATCCGGAAGTGGATACCAGGATCTACATCTGTGATTCGGACGCGCCGGAGCTTGCACAGGGGCTTGCCGAAAAAATAAAAGAGGCGGAGCCGGGCGTGACGATACGCCGCACCATGCTGTCGCCCATCATCGGCGCCCATACCGGCCCGGGAATGGTTGCGGTGATCCTGTTCGGCAAGGAGAAAACATCATGATAAAAAATATCATATTTGATATGGGAAATGTATTGCTGCAGTATGATCCGGGCGTCTGTCTGCACCATTTTGTAGAGCAGGAGGAAGACCGGGCACTGATCCGCCGGGAGCTTTTCGAAGGCCCGGAGTGGGTGGAAGGGGATCTGGGTCACATTACGGATGAAGAACGTTTTGACGGTGTGAGCAAGAGAGTTCCCGAGAGGCTCCACGGGGAGCTGAAAGCATGCACAGAGCAGTGGCACATGTGCATGCAGCCGGTTGCCGGGGCGAAGGAATTCTGCGGGTACGCCAGGGAAAAAGGATACCGCATCTTTGTGCTGTCCAATGCCAGCAGCTCCTTTTATCAGTATTTCCAGAGATTCGCGCCGCTGGATTATTTTGACGGGATCGTGGTATCCTGCGACATCCATATGATCAAGCCGGATGTCCGCATTTATCAATATCTTCTGGATAAATATCATCTGAAGCCGGAGGAGAGCTTCTTTATCGACGACATGCCGGAAAATGTGGCAGGCGCCGAAAAAGCCGGGATCCGCGGGGCGGTTTTTCACGGAGACTTTACGGAGATCCGAAAGAGTCTGGAATAGAAGAATACCTTTTCAACCGCACAGGTGGAATCATTTTATTACAATTTTAATGTCGGAATAGTCAGAAAATATTGCACCGGATGACGGAAAGTGATAAAATAGAATATGAAAAAAGGAAATCGTCCGCAAATCCTTTCAGACGATTCCTAATAGAATGACAAAGGAGAAAAAGAATATGAATGGTATGGTATTCGATGTTGTACTGAAAGTCGTTCCGGTGGTTCTGGTTCTGCTGTTCCTTCTCATCATCCTGGCATCCGGATATGTGAAGGCATCCCCGGATACGGCTTACATCATTTCCGGTTTGAGAAAGCAGCCTAAGGTGCTGATCGGAAAAGCAGGCATCAAGATCCCGTTTCTGGAGAAGAAGGATGAGCTGAACCTGCAGCTGATCCCCATTGATGTCAAGACCTCCAGCGCAGTACCCACCGCGGATTATATCAATATCCGGGTGGATGCGGCGGTGAACGTGAAGATCAGCGACCAGCCGGAGCGTCTTTCCCTGGCGGCGCAGAACTTCCTGAACCGCCCCACCGATTATATCGCCCAGGTATCCAGGGAAGTGCTGGAAGGCAATATGCGCGAGATCGTGGGAAAGATGAACCTGGAAGAGATGGTATCGGACCGCCAGAAGTTCGCCACACTGGTGAAGGAGAACGCGGAACCGGACCTTGCGGCCATGGGGCTGGACATTGTCAGCTTCAACGTACAGAACTTTGTGGACGGCAACGGCGTCATTGAAAATCTGGGTGTAGACAACATCGTGAAGATTCAGAAGAACGCGGCCATTTCCAGGGCGGACAGTGAGAAGGAGATCGCCAAGGCTCAGGCCAAGGCGAAGAAGGAAGCCAACGACGCCCAGGTGACCTCCGAACTGGAGATCGCCAATGCCCGGGCAAGGGCCCAGAAGGAAAAGGCGGTCGTACAGGCACAGGCCAACCAGGAGGCAAAGGAAGCGGAGATCAGTGCCGCAACTCTGATCGCCCAGAAGGAGAACGACCTGGAGATCCGCAAGGCAGAGCTTCAGAAGGATGCGGACACCAAGAAGGCTATCGCCGATTCCGCATACCAGATCCAGAAGGAAACCGAGCGTAAGACCGTGGAGATCGCCACCGCGGACGCCAACCTGGCACGCCAGGAAAAGGCCATCGCCCTGCAGGAGAAGGAAGTGGAACTGACAGAGCGCAACCTGGAAGCCACCGTGAAGAAGCAGGCGGAGGCGGAGCGCTATGCGAAGCAGCAGGAATCCGATGCCAAGCTCTACGAGGTACAGCGCAATTCCGAGGCTCAGCTCTTTGAACGGCAGAAAAACGCGGAAGCAGATAAGTTTGAGCGGGAGAAGGAAGCGGAAGCACTGAAAGCCACCGCAGAGGCTCAGAAGTATGCCATGGAACAGGAAGCGGAAGGAATCCGCAGCAAGGGTCTTGCGGAAGCCGAGGCCATCAAGGCAAAGGCGCTTGCAGAAGCGGAGGGTATCGAAAAGAAGGCGGAAGCCATGAAGCAGATGGGCGAAGCCGCGATTCTGGAGATGTACTTCAAGGCCATGCCGGAGATCGCCAGAAATATTGCGGAGCCTCTCGGCAAGGTGGATAAGATCACCATGTACGGGGACGGCAATACTTCGAAGCTGGTGAAGGATATCGTGGGAACCTTTACCCAGGTATCCGACGGGCTGAAGGAATCCACAGGCGTTGACGTACAGTCTGTATTATCCGGATTTTTAGGCGCAAAGCTGGCGGACGATACCGGCGAAGCGGCAAAATAAGGCTTCGCGTTTAAACCGCGGATTCGTATCTTTTACCTGCTTTGGTAAAACAGACAAGGAAATGGTCCAGAGAATTTGTTCGCAGTTCTCAGGTATAGGATAGAACAGCCGCACATATACTCTTGATAAAAGGTGTATGTGTGGCTGTTTTTTTATGGATCATGAACGTGAAAACGAAGGACTCAAAAGCCGTCTGGTATCCGCTGCCGGCATGCCGAAGGATGTGGTGCTGGGTGCGGCCGTCGTCACACTTCTCGGCGACTCCGAGGTGTGCATCGAGAACTACCGCGGGATCATCGAATACACCGAATGCCTGATCCGGGTACAGGCTAAGGGAAAACAGATCCGCCTGCATGGGAAGCATCTGCAGATCGAATATTATACCAACGACGAAATGAAGATCACAGGAACCATATGCTCCCTGGAATTCTGCAAATGAAAGAGAGGTAACCAATGTGATACAAGCAATCCTTCGATACATATGCGGATATGTGAAGATCCGGATCCAGGGCTATTCGCCGGAGCGGTTTCTGAACCTGTGCCGGTATCATCACATCCTGATCTGGGGGCTTGTTCCTCGGGACAATGCCTACGAGATGTATCTGACACTGGACGGCTTTCGAAAGCTGCGGCCGATCATCCGGAAGACCCATACCAGGGTGGCCCTGCTGGAGCGGTGCGGACTTCCCTTCTTCATCCGGAAGCACCGGAAACGGAAAATGTTTCTGGCAGGGGCGCTGATCTGCATCGGGCTCTTGTTTTTCTATTCCAGCTATATCTGGGATATTCATTTTGAAGGGAATAACAAATGGACCGATCAGACGCTGCTGGAATTTCTGGAAACAAAAGAGGTTTCTCCGGGAATGCCGAAAAGCAGGGTGGACTGCAGCCGGATCGTCAAGGATATCCGGGCGCAGTATGATGATATCGTGTGGGTCTCCGCCTCCATGGACGGAAGCCGGCTTCGGATCCAGATCAAGGAAAATGAGGACACGTTCCGGGAGGAAGAAAAGAGCCGGGATCCCTCCGGCGGGCCGGAAAGTTCCCAAAACGGGAATGCATCCCAGGAGACGGCCGGGAGCGACGGGGCAGACAAGACCCCGACCGATCTGGTGGCATCCCAGGACGGGGTGATCACCAGCATCATCACCCGCAGCGGGGTGCCCAGGGTCCATGTGGGGGATTCGGTAAAAAAAGGGGACCTGCTGGTATCCGGGCGGGTGGAAGTCCTGAACGACGCGGCGGAGGTCATCGGCTACCAGTATCAGCAGTCGGACGCAGATATCTTTGCGGACACCCAGATGGCCTACAAGGACCAGATTCCCCTCACCTATCAGAAAAAAACATACGATCCCTACGAGCAGCGCAGGCTCTGGTACATACAGCTGGGATCCTTTCGGATCTCTGCCGGCACCCTTTCCCATGATTTTCCCAAATGGGAAAAGTATACGGAGGAGTACCAGCTCAGGCTGGGAGAAAACTTTTATCTGCCGGTAGATTACGGCATGATCTGCATTAAATCCTATCAAACGAAAGAAAAAAAATACTCAGAACAGAAGCTTCAGGAGATTTTGACGAAAAATTTTACACAATTTTCCAAAGAAATGGAAGAAAAGGGTATTCAAATTTGTGAAAATAGTGTTAAAATACATGTGTACAAAAATTCTGCCGTTGCCAGCGGCACCCTGTATCTGAATCAGAAGATCACAGAGACGGCAGATACGGAAATTCTGACGATTGAAAGGAACGAACAGGATGAGTCTAACGGAACTGATGGTTGACATTCCAGCAGAACATGAGAATAATGTATTTGGACAGTTTGACAACTATGCAAAGAAGATCGAGCGTACCTTCCGCGTGACTCTGATCGCGCGGGACGGCGCGGTGAAGGTCCTGGGGGAAGGTGCGGCGGCAGAGAAGGCCAGGCGTGTCCTGACCCAGCTTACGGAGCTTTCCAGGCGGGGCAACAGCATTACCGAACAGAATGTGGATTACGCCATTTCCCTGGTATTCGAGGATCAGGAGGAGGCCCTTGTGGAGATCGACAGGGACCTGATCTGCTATACCCTTCAGGGGAAGCCCATCAAGCCCAAGACACTGGGACAGAAGAAGTATGTGGATGCCGTCAAGGGCGGCATGGTCACCTTCGGACTGGGGCCTGCCGGAACGGGGAAGACCTATCTGGCGATGGCCATGGCGGTCACTGCATTTAAAAATAACGAGGTGAGCCGGATCATCCTGACCCGGCCGGCCATCGAGGCGGGAGAGAAGCTGGGCTTCCTTCCCGGCGACCTGCAGAGCAAGATCGATCCCTACCTGCGTCCGCTCTATGACGCCCTGTATCAGATCATGGGGGCGGAGGCTTTTCTGAAAAATTCGGAGAAGGGGCTGATCGAAGTGGCGCCTCTGGCATATATGAGGGGACGCACACTGGACAACGCGTTTATCATTCTGGATGAGGCTCAGAATACGACGCCTGCTCAGATGAAAATGTTCCTGACCCGGATCGGCTTCGGGTCCAAGGTCGTGATCACAGGGGATTCTACCCAGAAGGACCTGCCGTCGGGAACGGTATCGGGCCTGGATGTGGCGGTCAAGGTGGTCAAAAATATCGAGGACGTGAAGATCTGTACGCTCACCAGCAAGGACGTGGTGCGCCATCCGCTGGTCCAGAGGATCGTCAAGGCCTATGAGGATTATGAGAAGAAGGAAATGCGCTCCGGAGGAAACGCGGGGCGGAACAGACGGCGGCGGAATTAACCTTTGGGCTTCGGAGAGGAAACTGTTTGAAACATGCCGTGCCGTGTGGAGCGTATGACAGAACAGATAAAGGAGAATAACCGTGAGTACAGCGAGTATCTATTATGAAGAAGAGGGCGGCATCCGTCTGCCCTTTGAACCGGAGCCTGTAGCAAGGACAGTGATCGAGGAAGCTCTGGAATATGAAGGATGCCCCTTTGAGGCGGAGGTGAATCTACTTTTGACAACGGATGAGGAGATCCATGCCATGAACCGGGAATTCCGGCAGATCGACGCCCCTACGGACGTACTTTCATTTCCCATGCTGGAATATCAGACCCCGGGGGATTTTTCGGGCTTCGAAGAGGAGGAAGATTCCTTTGATCCGGAGTCGGGAGAGCTTCTGCTGGGGGATATCGTGATCTCCAAGGACAAGGTCCTGAGGCAGGCGGAGGAATACGGGCATTCCCCAAAGAGAGAATTTGCTTTTCTGATCGCCCATAGTATGTTACACTTATTTGGATATGACCATATGGAAGAGGACGAACGCCTGGTCATGGAACAAAAGCAGCGGGAGATCCTGGAGCACGTGGGAATCCTGCGGTAAAAAATGCGGACGGATCTGCAGGGTTTTGTGATGTGTACAGTTCCTAAGGTTTACGGAGGATAGGAATGTCTGAGATACAGGGAAGAAAACGAAAACAAAAAAAAGATGATTTTCTGATGCAGGGCATGATCCTCGCGGTAGCAATGGTTCTGACCAAGGTGATCGGGGTGGTCTACCGGATTCCCCTGACCAATATCCTGGGAGATGAGGGAAACGGGTTTTACGGCTATGCCTTTGAGGTGTATGCCATGACCCTCATGCTGTCTTCTTTAAGCATCCCTACGGCCGTCTCCAAGCTGGTGGCCGCAAGGGTGGCCATGCGGCAGAGGCGAAACGCGTTCCGGGTATTCGTCTGCGCGTTTATGCTGTCCGCGGCGGTGGGCATCGTCGTGACGCTGCTGATCTTTTTCGGCGCGGATGCCATTTCCCTGCATATGATGAAATCTCCACTCAGCGCGTATGCCTTAAAGGTCCTGTCGCTGGGTCTGGTCATCGTAGCGATCCTGGGAGTCTTAAGAGGATATTTCCAGGGGCTCGGGACCATGCTGCCGACGGCGGTGTCCCAGATCATCGAGCAGGTTATCAACGCGGTAGTCAGCATCGTGGGAGCCAGCATCCTGTTCGGCATCGGGACGGAGGCGGCGCAGAAGAACGGAGAAGAGCTGCTCGCTCCGGCATACGGAGCCGCGGGAGGAACGCTGGGAACGGTGGCAGGCGCGCTGTTCGCCCTGATCTTTCTGGGCTTCTCGTTTTTGATCTACCGCCCGGTGATCTACCGGCAGATCCGCATGGACCATATCCGGAAGCGGGAGAGCTACGGGCGGATCCTGAAGATCTTGCTTCTGACGATCGCTCCGGTGATCTTCAGCACGGCCATTTACAATATCAATCAGATCCTGGATCTGACCATATTTAACAGCATCATGTCCGCGCAGGGGTATACGGAAAAGGAATATATGGCCATGCAGGGGATCTTTACCGGAAAATACAATACGCTGATCAATGTGCCCCTTGCCATGGCAAACGGACTGGCGGCATCGGTGATCCCCAGTCTGACGGCTGCGGTGACCCAGCGGGACCGGAAGCAGATCCATAGCAAGATCTCCCAGACGCTTCGGTTTACCATGGTGATCGCCATGCCCTGCTTTATCGGGTTCATCGTACTGGCTTCCCCGCTGATGGTGTTTCTGTTCAACGACGACAGCAGGACGCCGGCGGCCCTTTTGATGCTGGGAGCGATTACCGTGGTGCTGTACTGTTACTCCACCATCGCCAATTCCATCCTGCAGGGGCTGGACGAGATGGGAACCCCGGCAAGGAACGCCGCGATTTCTCTGGTGGTGCACCTGATCGCACTGTTTATCATGCTTGTGGTGCTGAAATGGAACATCTATGCGCTGGTAGGGAGCAATATCGTGTTTTCCCTCTGTATGTGCATTCTGAACAGCAGCGCGATCCGAAGCGCCTGCGGCTACCGGCAGGAGATCGACCGGACGTTTATCCGGCCTCTGACGGCAGCCCTGATCATGGGGATCTTTACGTATC
>CATLCV010000130.1 GCA_949893755.1 uncultured Lachnospiraceae bacterium
AAAGGTTTTCGCTTCGTGAAGGCGTTCCACCTCCGGATGCGCGTCCAGCAGAGCCATAAAAGCCTCAAAATCCTCCGATTCAAAGTAGAGCTCCATGGTATTGGAGCGATACCGCATGGATTCCGGCGAAAATCCCGCGATCTCCTCAAAATGCTCCTGGAGCACAAGCCCGCAGGTCAGAGTCTTGTTCCACCCCAGATCCACGGTCACCTCCTGGTCAAAGAAATCTCTGTAAAACTGCAGCGACCGGTCCATATCCCGGACTGCAATTAATGTACTGCTGAATCTCATAGTATATCCCCTTCCTTTCTCTGTAGACTGCCATCATACCCTGATTTTTACGGAAAGTATTGTATATTTTCGACATTGTGATAAGCATTCAGCTTTGCGTTTTGAATATCCATACTGTGATATCGTTTAAATTCCTTCATCAAATGTGACTGATCCGCATATCCGTATTTGTGAACCGCATCCAGAATGCGGAAACCGGGATTTCTTAAAATATCATTCCATAAGCATTGATAACGTACAAGATTGCACAGCTTTTTCGGTGTGATCCCGATATATTCGTGGAACAGCCTTTCCAGCTGACGGGTACTGATGAAACACTCCCTTGCCAGCTCCGCGGCGCTTAAAGCTCCTTTTTTCAGAAGGATCTGATTCACGGCGCCATCTATGATGTCATTTTGCCGGATCCGGAATATCTGCCGGGAAAATATTTCTTCTGCCAGATCAATCCGAGCTTCCAAGGTACACGTTTCTAACAGCCGCGGCCGCAGGAGTCTGTCCAATTGCTGAAATCGGGACTGGACGTCGTCGCTGCAATTAAGAGTGCCTTTCAGGGAAGCTTCGGAAAATCCATATGCTGTCCATGCATAAAAGCGCACGGCAAACAGAGAAACCAGATGCCCCGATCTGCTCTGGTCACAGGCAAAAAAACTGGTGTCATTGATTCCGCAATAGCATCCCATGACTTCGTTTTCCGTATGGTCAATATGATACAGGATATCCGTACACGTATCCGGAATCACCAGATTTCCTGCGGGTTCGCTTTTCTTTTTAAAATAGGGTGTCTCGCTTCCCCAAAAGCAGCGGATATCTTTTGCCAGCTCCGGATTCTGGGGCGGGATTTCTCTGTGGCGGTCAGTCTGTCTGAACGGGGCCGCCGTCAAGGGAAGATAGAATGTATGTTTCATAACGTAACTCCTGGGTACTTCAACGATTCCATTCCAGTATACCATATCAAAAAATAAATCTGTGAAAATTCTGCCGGGAGGATGCACATAAAAGTTGGCACTCAAGACGTCCATTGCTGCGGCTGGAGTTACTGGGCACGGATGATGGAGATGCCGCCAGTAACAGGTTTTGAATTGCAGTCAATAACGAATCAGAAATACATTGCGCTGCTGCAGGAATTTTGCTACCATAGTATCATTATATTATGAGAATACTCTATAAAGAAAAGGGACAGCACTTATGAGCCACAAAGACACAAAAGCATGGAACAACGCACCAGCTATAGATCTGAGATACAAAAAAGCCTCCCTCGATGATCTGGAACTGCTGACAAAAACCAGGATCCAGGTGCTGCGGGCCGCGAACCGGCTGGACGATTCCGCCGATATGTCAGAGGTAGAAGCCGAATCCAGGGCGTACTACAAAAAAGCCCTGGCGGACGGAACCCATACCGCTTATCTGGTATTCGACGGTGAGACATTTGTGGGGGCAGGCGGGATCAGCTATTATACAGTCATGCCCACATTCCACAACCCGACAGGAAAAAAGGCGTATGTGATGAATATGTACACGGCCCCCGCCTACCGCAGAAAAGGAATTGCCGCAAAAACCCTGGATCTGCTTGTACAGGATGCAAAAGGGCGGGGGATCCGCAGTATCTCCCTTGAAGCCACCGAGGCGGGCAGGCCCCTCTATGAAGCATATGGGTTTGTCCGGATGGCGGACGAGATGGAACTGCCGGGATGATGCACATCTTTGTTTTTGGCTTATGTGCGCGAAGTAGCTGATCTCAGGGCATTTCATTTTTTACATACCGTATTCATCAGAACGATCATAACCACACAATCCACGATAATGAGCGCCAGAAAAAAATATGCTGCGGCGGCCGGAAGCACATCCTCCCAGACAGACACGACGAAGAGAAAAATCGTGATCACTGTCATTCCGCCTCCGGCCACCCTGCATAGCTTTTTTGCGTCGTACCTGCTTTTTTCATTTTTACTGGACGTGTTATATCCAGCGATCAGGCCGGAGCCGTGACCGCTCAGGAAAATGACGGACAACACGGCAAAAATAACAAGCATTACCCATGGAACCCATTCGGGTCCGTTGCTGAGATCTTTTAAGGTCATCGTTGCTTCCTCCTTCCAAATCAGAACCAATCTTTGCAGCACATTCATTGAATCGGCAGTTTTATCTTACCATATCTGCCCGGAGGTTTCCATACCGGAAATCAGAAATACAGAAATCAGTTTTGGAATTCTGGAAATATTTTTCCGAAGGATGTTTTTTTCCTGTACAGAGAATAAAAATTTCGATATAATAGAGTTCATAATCATGTGATTTTCCGGGGACATCCGGTAAAAATAAGGAGGTCGTCATGGCGAAAGGACAAGCGAAAAAGGTTCCGGTAAAGGTTCAGGCTAAAGTACAGCCGAAGGCAAAGACAGAGGTACAGGCGGATAATATGGTATTTTCCCTGGATATCGGGACGCGGAGCATCATCGGTATGGTGGGCGTTGTTGTAGAAGACAAAGTGAAGATCATTGCCATTGAAAAAGAAGAGCATAACGAGCGGGCAATGATCGACGGACAGATTGAAAACATAGAAAAGGTTTCCGCGCTGGCGAAAAAGGTGAAAAAGCGCCTGGAGGATAAGGTCCATACAAAGCTGAAACGCGTTTCGGTCGCGGCTGCGGGGCGTGCCCTTCGGACCAGCAGGGTGGATTACGAGATGGTGCTGCAGGGGCCGCAGGTGATCGACGATGAGGTCATCAACCGTCTGGAAGCGGGCGCCATCAGCAAGGCAGAAGCCCAGTTTGACGCGGAAAATGAAGCCCAGGAGGATACCCGCCGCTTTTATCTGGTGGGATATACGGTCTGCCAGTATTACCTGGACCAGTATATGATTTCCAGCTTAAAGGACCACCGCGGGAAGCATATCAAGGTGGACCTGATCGCAACCTTTCTGCCCAGCGAAGTGGTGGAAAGCCTGTATACTACGATGAATAAGATCGGTCTGGAGGTTGCCAGCATCACATTGGAGCCCATCGCGGCCATCAATGCCGCCATCCCGGAAAACCTGAGGCTCTTAAACCTGGTGATCGTGGATATCGGAGCCGGGACTTCGGATATCGCTGCCTGCACCAGCGGCAGTGTGACAGGATATACCATGGCGACGATTGCGGGGGATGAGATCACCGAGTCCATTATGAAAGAGTTCCTTGTGGATTTCATGACTGCGGAGAGCATGAAGGCACAGATTGAGAATGAGGAAGAGATTACCTTTACGGATATTCTGGGATTTGAAAGAAAAGCTTCCAGAGATGAGATTTTCCGCTGCATCCAGGGCATGTCCGAATCCCTCTGCAGGGAGATCGCGGGAAAGATCCTGGAGGTCAACGGAAGCGCACCCTCCGCTCTGTTCCTGGCGGGCGGCGGCAGCAAGCTGGCAGGACTGAAGGATGGTCTTACGGCGGCGTTGGAAATGGACAGCAACCGCGTGGCGATCGCAGGAAATAACTTCCGGACCAGCGCGTTTTCCGATGAATACGACTTAAATAATCCGGAGTATGCGACCCCACTGGGAATTGCCATTTCTTCCGGATTGAATATGATCAATGACAGCTTTCGTGTCACATTGAACGAAAAGTCCGCAAAATTATTCCGAAGCGGGAGTTTTACGGTGATGAACCTTCTGATGATGAACGGCTACGGCTTTCAGGATATGCTGGGACGTTCCGGAGCAAGCGTAAGCGTCAGGGTGAACGGTAAGCGGAAAGTCTTTTACGGTATGGCGGCACAGCCGGCATCGCTGTTTATCAATAAACGGGAAGGGCGGCTTTCGGATATCGTCCATGCCGGAGACCATATTGAGTTTGTACCGGCTGTCCATGGCCTTGCGGCAAAGCCCTGTGTAAAAGACATCGAAGGCGCCGCGGAATGCCTGGAGCTGTCCCTGAACGGAAGGCCGGCAGATCTGGAAACGCCTTTGAAGAACGGGGATATTATTCAGATGATGCTGTCCGATGAACAGCTTGCGGCAAGGAAGTGGGAGGCAGAGGAGAAGGCTGCGGAGAAAGCAGCGGAGGAAGCGGCTGCAGCTGCACAGAGGGAGCAGGAAGAAGCAGTTGCGGGTGCTGAGACGGAGCAGGAAGAAGCTTTAGCAGTTGAGGCAGAGCAGGGAGTAGACTTGTCTGTTGAGGCAGAACCGGAAGGAGTTTTGACTGTTGAGGAAGAACCAGAAGTGGCTTTGGCAGTTGAGACAGAACCAGCAGTAGTTTTGGCAGTTGAGGCAGAACCAAGAGCAGCTTTGACTGTTGAAGTAGAACCAGAAGTAGCTTTAGAAGTTGGGGCAGAACTAGAAGAAGATTTAGCAGTTGAGACAGAACCAAGAGCAGCTTTGACAGTTGAGGCAGAATCAGAAGAAGATTTAGCAGTTGAGACAGAACCAAGAGCAGCTTTGACAGTTGAGGCAGAATCAGAAGTAACTTTGGCAGTTGAGACAGGACCGGAAGAAGTTTTGACAGTTGAGGCAGGACCAGAAGAAGCTTTAGAAGTTAAGAAAGAACCGAAAGGAGTTTTAGCAACTGAGGCAGAACCGGAAGGAACTTTAGCAGTTGAGAAAGAACCGGATGGGGCTTTAGCAGCTGAGGCAGAACCGAAAGGAGTATTAGCAGCTGAGACAGAGCAGGAAAAGGATATATTTGCAGAAAAAAGTATATCAGAAGCAGCGAATTCGGAAGCAGAGCTAATAAAGCAGGAAAGTCCGAGGACAGAAGCAGAACAGGAGAATCCAAGGACAGAAGCAGAGCCGATGAAGTATGAGAATCCGTGGACGAAAGCAGAGCCGACGAAGCAGGAAAATCCATGGACGAAAGCAGAGCCAATGGAGCAGGAAAGTCCGTGGACAGAAGCAGAGCCGATGAAGCAGGAGGATCCGCGGACGAGAACCGTGCCGGTGACAGATTCGGAGCCAAAGGAAGAATCTGTGGCTGCCCTGGATCCTTCGAAGGATACGGAGTTAAAGTCGAGAGCAGGATCTTCTGCGGGAATGGATCCTATCGTGACGGTACAGCCGAGGCCGGTATCTGAACCTGCAACCGAAGAACTGCAGATATCCCAGGCAGAACCGATAGCAGAGGAACTGCAGAAATATGAGGCAGAACCGCTGACAGAAGAGATGTGGATCCCAAAAGCCGGATTTGCGGAGGAGAAGCGGGAATCGAAGCCAGAACCTGTAAAAAAAGAAATAGAAAATGCTGCGAAAAATCTGTATGATGCGGACGAAAAATCTCTGGTTCAGGGAACTCTGAATCTGGAATTAGAGACAGGCGGAAAGACGTCAGTCGATGCTGCACCGGTAAGGAGACCCCCTTCACAGCGCAGCGGTCCTTCCGCAAAGGAACGTACTTCAAAGCTGCCTTCCATAAAGGAGGCTCTCGCATCCAAGGGATTTTCCGCAAAGAAGGAGCCGGCCGCATTGCGCGGATCAGGAACCATCCTGTTCTATCTGAATGATACGCCGCTGCGTCTGCCGCTGAAAAAGGACGGGGATTCTTATTATCTGATGGATATGATCGAATACTCCGGTATCGATCTGAAGCAGCCGAAAGGCAGGGTTACATTGAGCGTGAACGGACAGCCCGGAACATTTATGCAGAAGCTGCATGAGAGAGATATCATACGTATCGTGGAAGAGATATGAAATAATTCCCAGCTGTGCAGTCCATGTAATAACAGGAAAAGCTGTCAACAGCCGGGCTGTCATACCGAGGCGTACTCAGTGTAAGCGGACGGTAGCCGTGACCCGCGGAAAGGCAATGTGATTTTATGAAAAAATATGCAGTTGTGATACTTGTGTCTGCACTGGTAGTTCTCGCGCTTGCGGGATGCTCCGGAGAATTTGAGATTCCGTTCTTTGGTCAGAGTACAGGACAGACGGTCACAGGACAGGTATGCCGGGTGGAAGACGACCTGCTGCTCATCCGGACCGAAGGTGAGAAGGACGGGCCGGATGAAGAGAAGGATGGGACGGAAGAAGAGAAAGATGAAAATAAACCCGTTCCGGAGTACACAGGAGAAGAGCAGGAGATCAGGCTGACAAAGGATACAGTGTTCATGATCCGCAGACCCGATGAAGAAGCAGAGGGCAAAGCGGAATCGGCGCAGGACGGATCGGAACGATCAGAGGATGACTCAAACGCCGAGGCAGACGACGGTCCAGATGATGACTCAAACGCCGAGGCAGACGACGGTTCAGATCATGACTCAAACACTGTGGCAGAGGACGATTCAGATCATGACTCAAACGCCGAGGCAGATGACGGCTCAGACAATGATTCAAGCGCTGATCCAGACGGGAACACCGGGGAAATACAGGAGAAATTTGTTGAGGAAGAGATTCCAGCCAGCCACATTTCGGAAGGAGACGTGATTTCCGCCAGTCTGGATAAAAAGGGAAATGCATCCAAAATCCTGGTCATTTCCCAGGCCAGGCCGGGGGGCGCGGGGAAGCTCAGGGAAGCGGAAGACTATGACGCGGCTGTAGAATTTGCCGTCGATATTGAGACGGACGGAGAAGCCTTTGCGTCGAAGGGAACAGATGAAAATACAGTCCATGTATACGGGGAGGCCAGGGCGGTCCTGAAAAATGCCGAGATCACCAGGACGTCCCGGGACAGCACCGGGGGAAGCCCATCTGTCTCCTACGGCGTAGGGGCGGCCCTTCTCACGACCAACGGCATTTCCTATATCAAAGACAGCACCGTCAGGACGGACGCATCCGGAGCTGCCGGGATTTTTTCCTATGGAAATGCCCATGCCTATGCCATGAATACCGAAGTATCTACAAGGCAGGACACCTCCGGCGGCATTCAGACGGCAGGCGGCGGACAGCTGTATGCCTGGAATCTGAATGTGGAGACCTTCGGGCCATCATCGGCGGCCATCAGCAGCGGCCGGGGAGGCGGCAGGATGGCGGTGGACGGCGGTGCGTATATCACCGGAGGGGCAGATTCGCCGGCGGTATTCTGCGGGGCGGATATTGCGGTCCGTGAAGCCGTGCTGACGGCAAACGCATCGGAGGCTGTCCGTGTGGAAGGCGGAAATGCGCTGCATCTGTATGAGTGCGGACTGACGGGAAATATGGGCGATGATCTGTACAACGACAGCGCCTGGAATGTGCTCCTTTACCAGGGTAGGTCCGGCGGTTTTGAACCGGGAAACAGTACCTTTGAGATGAAGGGCGGCAGGCTGACGGCCAACAACGGCGGTATCTTTTACACGACAAATACAGAATCCACCATTACGCTGTCAAATGTAGAGATCGTATACCCGGATGTTCGGGATTTCTTCCTGAAATGTACAGGAAATGATCATCCGGACGGCTGGGGAAAAGTCGGCTCCAACGGGGCGGACTGCCTGTTTACCGCGGAAAGTCAGGACATGGAGGGCGATATCGTCTGGGATGCGATCAGCCAGCTTGATTTTTATATGACGAAAAACAGTACGCTTAAAGGAGCAGTCCTGCAGGAAAAAAATGATGGCGGCAAGAACCGCGACGGGTACTGCAATCTTTATATTGAGGAGGGCTGTACCTGGACCGTGACAGGCGACAGCAGCCTGAACCGGCTCTCCTGCAGCGGGCGGATCGAGGATGATGAAGGAAAAACCGTGACGATCCGGGGCAAGGACGGCACAGTCTATGTGCAGGGAACCGGAAAGTATACGATCACGGTGGTATCGCACGAACCGGCGGCTAACCTGTCCGGCGCGTCAGAGATGAGCCGGTGGACGGATCATCAGGCGGAGGTTCCGGAGATCTTTTTATAGTGGCGTGATTAATGAATGAAAGGAAAAAAAGAATGCGAAAGCTTAAAGTTTATCTTGATACATCGGTAATCAGTCATTTGGATCAACGGGACGTTCCCGAAAAAATGAAGGATACACGTTTATTGTGGGAATTGTTTCGTCGGAAGCGATATGAAGTTTATATTTCAGACATTGTATTAAGTGAGATTGAGAAATGTAAGGAAGAAAAACTGGAGTTGCTTTTGGAATATATGGAACAGATTGACTATCAGCTTATTCGGACTAATGAAGATACTGTAGCGTTAGCAGAGAAGTTTATTGATTTCGGGATATTAAGGAAAAAAAGTTTCGATGATTGTCAGCATATAGCGGCAGCGATACTTGGAGGATGTGATATTATAATATCTTGGAATTTTAAGCATATTGTAAATATAAAAACCGCACGTGGTGTTAAGGTGATCACTACGTTGGAAGGATATAAAGATTTGTTGATATATCCTCCCTCTGTATTAGTGGAAGGAGATGAAGAAGATGGTACGTCCAGAGATCAGTAAAGATTTTACTATGGAAGACATTCGGAAAATCAGAGAGTATAATTCTTTGCGTCATATTAATATGAGCCCGAAAGAAATTATAGATGATACCAGAAGGGGAGCAGAACGTATTCTGAATATGTTAGAAAAAAGAAAGTGAATTACATGCAAATAAAAGTGATCTGTCCGGCAGGGAATACACGCCTGACAGATCCTTTTGCAGAAAATACATCAGTGACAGATGTTGTACGAGTATTTCAGGCCTCCAGAGTGCGGATCAGGTTGACCATTTCGATGGCGCCCTGAGCACATTCCGCCCCTTTATTGCCGGCCTTGGTGCCTGCCCGCTCAATGGCCTGTTCGATGGTATCGGTGGTAAGCACACCGAACAGCACCGGAATATCACTTGCTAATGCCACATTTGCAAT
Source organism: uncultured Lachnospiraceae bacterium (assembly GCA_949893755.1). Classification (GTDB taxonomy): domain Bacteria; phylum Bacillota; class Clostridia; order Lachnospirales; family Lachnospiraceae; genus Schaedlerella. Next base: position 9,011 of record CATLCV010000130.1, read on the forward strand.
GCCCTTGGAAACCTCGCTGCACACGTAATCGTAGTGGCTGGTACTTCCTCGGATGACAGCTCCAAGGGCGATCACCGCATCATATCTTCCGCATTTTGCCATCTTCGAAGCGATCAGCGGAATCTCAAATGCGCCCGGAACCCAGGCAACATGGATATCATCGGCACATACACCGTGGCGGAGAAGCGTATCTTCGCATCCGCTAAGCAGTCTGGATACGATAAATTCATTGAAACGGGCAGCGGCAATCCCAATCCGAATACCTTCTGCAACCAGTTTCCCTTCAAATACTTTCATGACAATTTTCCTTTCTTTGATATAGACATTTCATCCAGCCGGTCAAATGGTTGCGGACGCCGCGGAATAGTTCAGGATATGGCCCATTTTCTTCTGTTTGGTACGCAGATAAAACAGATCCTCCCGTGTGGCATCCATCTGGATCGGTACGCGTTCCGTGATCTCCAGTCCAAAATCCTTCAGCTGATAGATCTTGTCTGGGTTATTGGTCAGAAGCCGCAGCTTGCGTGCTCCCAGATCGCGCAGGATCTGCGCGCCGATCCAGTATTCCCGCATGTCCGGGGCAAAGCCCAGCTTTAAATTGGCCTCCACAGTATCATATCCCTGTTCCTGCAGCTCGTAGGTTTTCAGCTTATTGATCAGTCCGATGCCCCGTCCTTCCTGGCGCATATACAGCAAGATACCCCGTCCTTCCTTTTCGATCATCCGCAGGGCAGATTCCAACTGCTGCCCGCAGTCGCACCGCCGGCTTCCCAGGATATCTCCGGTGAGACATTCGGAATGGACCCGGCACAGCAGTTCCTTTCCATCGCCGACCTCTCCCTTTACAAGGGCAACATGGCTTTGGCCGGTCAGGTCGTCGGTATAGCCGTAGATCATGAAATCCCCATACTGGGTAGGCAGCCTGGCAGCGGCCTCCCGGAGCACATGTTTTTCATGAAGCCGTCAGTAATCCTGCAGGTCCTTGATGGAAATGACCTTCATATTCCAGGCTTTTGCATGCTCCAGCAGTTCGGCGGTGCGCATCATGGTACCGTCTTCCCGCATGATCTCACAGCACAGTCCGCATTCCTCCAGCCCTGCCAGACGGCACAGGTCCACGGTGGCTTCGGTATGACCGGCCCGTGTCAGTACGCCTCCCGGACGGGCCGTCAGCGGAAATACATGCCCCGGCCGGCGGAAATCCTGAAATCCGGACATGGGATCTGCGCATTTCCGGCAGGTCAGGCCCCGCTCTTCTGCGGAAATGCCTGTGGAGGTGTCAATATGGTCCACGGAAACGGTGAATGCCGTTCCGTGATTGTCGGTGTTTTGCTTCACCATCTGCTCCAGCCCCAGGCGTTTCGCAATCTCTGCGGACATGGGGGTGCAGATCAATCCTCTGGCATGTGCTGCCATAAAGTTTACATTTTCCGTCGTGGCGAACTGGGCGGCGCAGATCATGTCGCCCTCATTTTCCCGGTCCGGGTCATCCATACACAGGATGATGCGGCCGGCCCTCAGCTCGTCCAGCGCGTCTTCGATTGCTGCAAAGTTCATGATGAATCTGTCTCCTTCCAATAGAATTTGATCTCATTTCGTATATATGATTCGCTCGTCAAAAGCTCTCATTTCCCTTGCAGGCTGAATCATATATTTCTTCCATAAAAATGGACGGATTCCAGCATAGAATCGGAATAGATTTCAAAATCCATGCTCCCGCAGAAAATCTTCTGTGATCCTGCTTTCCGGCAGCGGTGCAGGGGCAGGTCCTGTGATCAGCCTTTGCACGTATTTTCCGATGATATCATTTTCCAGATTGACCGGATCGCCTGCTTTCTTTGTGAGAAGGGTTGTGTGCCCGCCGGTATGGGGGATGAGGGAAACACGAAAGCTTTGCTCTGTCAGTCCGGCCACAGTCAGGCTGACTCCATCGATGGCAACGGAGCCTTTTTCCACGATCAGGTTCAGGATGTCAGGCGCGGCTTCCACGGTGAGCCATACCGCATTTTCCTCCCGGCGCACGGTGCGGATGGTTCCGGTCCCGTCAATATGCCCGGAAACGATATGCCCGCCGAATCTTCCGTCCGCGGCCAACGCACGTTCCAGATTGACGCGGCTGCCTGTGCAGAGCGCTCCCAGGTTGGTTCGGCGCAATGTTTCCGGCATCACGTCGGCAATAAAACCGTCCGGCAGGAGCTTTGCGGCGGTCAGGCATACGCCGTTGACTGCAATCGAGTCTCCCGGCCAGGTATTTTCCAGGACCGTATCAGCCTGGATGGAGATCTGGCCGGAAATCACATGGCGTACCCGGCCGATTTCTTCTATGATTCCTGTAAACATTTGGAATACCTCATAAATTTGATTTGAATTCAGCTTTTAGTAAATAAATTTGCACAGTCTGTATTCTAATAGCAGGTCGCCGCCCACAGACGATACCGCAGGGGCTGAAAGCCGGATTCCCTCCCCGGGCGTGGGAAATCCGATCCCTTCCACGGGGGTTTTTGCATCCCTTCCGCCCAGCAGAAGAGGCGCGATATAAGCGTATACCTTTTGCACCAGTCCGGCCCGGAGCATGGCTTCATTCAGTGTGCCGCCGCCTTCCAGAAGGATGCTGTCGATCTCCATGCGGCCGAGTGCGTCCATCAGGGACGGGAGAGAAACGCGGCCGTTTTCTTCCGGAAGCTCCAGCAGGGTGATGCCCAGAGCTTCCAGCGCGGAACGTTTTTTCTGTGTCCCGTGGGCATAGGCGATGACCGTCCGATATTGTCCGGCTGTGCGGCAGATCCGGCTGTCCGTGGGAATCCGCAGGCAGGAGTCACATAGGATACGGACGGGCTGGCGCGGGGACTCTGACAGCCGGTCCTCCAGTCCGGAGGATTCTTCTTCTGCCCGGCAGTTCAGCAGCGGATCATCCGCCAGCACGGTACCGATTCCGGCCAGGATTCCGGTGTACTGACAGCGCAGCTCATGAACATGTGCTCTGGCTTCCCGGCCGGTGATCCATTTGGAAGCGCCTGTGCAGGAGGCGATCTTTCCGTCGGCGGTCATGGCATATTTCATCGCCACGTACGGCCGTCCGGTTGTAATATAGTGAAAATAGACCTCGTTGACCGCATCGCATTCGTCCTGCAGAAAATGTTCCGTTACGGTGATTCCGTTTCTGCGCAGAATCTCCGCGCCGCCGGCTGCTTTCGGATTCGGATCCCGGGAGCCGATGACCACATGGGCGATCCCATTTTCCAGGATGGCATCCGTGCAGGGCGGGGTTCGTCCTTGATGACAGCAGGGCTCCAGCGTCACATACATGACGGCGCCGGCAGGATCTTCGGTACAGGAGGCCAGTGCATTGCGCTCTGCGTGGGGGCCGCCGCAGCGGCGGTGATACCCTTCGCCGATGATGCACCCGTTTTTTACGATCACGGCGCCCACCATGGGATTCGGGTTCGTCCGGCCAAGCCCCAGCCCGGCAAGACGGATGGCGCGGCGCATATATTGTTCTTCCAGCATAGGCTTCCCTCCGTTCACAGTAACAGGAACTGCGCAAAATAACCGGATCCGCTGACAGGTGCGGCTCTTGCTGATGATTGCCGCGGATCGTTAACCGGCATGAAATTTATATCCGTATCCGGCAATGGTTTTAATAAAATCTACATCCTTCGCAACGCCCCTGCATTTTTTCCGGATCTGGAACACCGTATTTTCTACTGCATGGCAGTACCCGCCGGAGGGCTCGTGCCATACCGCCTCATAGATCTGCTCCTTGGTATAGGTGATGTCCGGGTTGGAATACAGCATGTACAGGACATCAAACTCCTTGGTTGACAGATAGATTTCCTGATTGTTGACTGTGGTCTGGTGGTTCTTCACACTCATATGCAGCCGGGAGGAGATCGTTTGGATTCCGAAAAACTCCTGGGCTGCGATGCAGTCCATTCGGATCTGGTCCAGAAGCATGGACAGGTTTTCAAATTTTTTCGGACAGCGGAGTTTCTTGAAAAGCCGGATTTCCATCTGCTGTCCGTGAATGTCCCTGGAAAAATTCATGATCAGGGTCTCGATGGAAATCTCATGATTTTTGTTGACAGTCGGGGAGGTCCCGATATTCGTAACCCCGTAGTAGAGCTGCCCTTCCAGCAGGACCTCGGTGACATATACGCCCACCGGGGGCATCTCGTCCCTGGACAGGATCTGCAGGTTCGCGGTCGGCGTCCCGACCAGCTTTCCGATTCCCTGCCCGTATACGATCTTACCTGAAAGATGATAAGCGGGTGTTTGGTTTATGATCTGAGCCATGGCGATACCTCACATATAAAATTGAGCGGGCTGAAATACCGTTCAGGCGCGGTATTTTGGCCGTTCGGATAAAATTATAATATTCGGGAGGCAAATTATCAATAAGGGGAAGGGATTTCGGAAACTTTTCGGAAATGGTTGGTGGAAATTTTTTTCACAGGGGCTTGACTTTCACACTGTGGTATACTCTAAAGTATATTGGTCAAGTATGAGGACGTACGGGAAATGGAAAGGTTCCTGCTGGTGAAACGAAAGGAGCTGGAAGAGGAAGCGATGGGGACACTTAAGTAACAACATAAGTAACAACAGTCAACAGGTCAACAGTTTGCAAATTGAAAACTTCCATATTTTCGTGTATAATAAAAAAATTAAACTGAGAAATCGAAATTTGAATAGGAGAAAATAATGGTACAGAAAATGAATTTGAAAGAGAATGTAAATGCGATAGACGAACTATTCTGCTATAAGAGGGTAGGAACATTGAATAATCATATGTTAAATGTACTACAAGCGGAACATAGAACTTTAGATTTTCATGTACACGAAAATTCCGATGAACTGTTTTATTGTATTGAAGGCGAATTTGATATTGAGTTTGAGAACGGATTAACACACTTATGCGAGGGGGATTTTATCATAATTCCAAAAGGAACGAAACATCGACCAATATGTAATGAATTAGTCAAATGTCTGTTGATTGAAATGGAGGGAACTCTCAACCAAGAAAACACGGGTGGAACATACACAGCGTAAACAGATATAATGGTTACAAATTCCAGTTTGTCGGGAAGTCAAAAAGAAATCTAAATTTTGAAGGAGGAATGAAGTATGGTTAGTGATTTTTTAGGAGCAGCATTTCCGTGGATTTTAATTGGTTTATTTGTGGCTATCAGTTGTTCTCTTATGAGCAAAAAAGAAAAATAAATCCCGACTTGTTGGGGAGTTGCAGAGAGTGAAAAATCGGTGTTTATGAAATTGGAGGAATAAATCATGTGGGAAGAATTGGGTATAAGCGGAGGAACTGCAATCATTATTTTGATTGCATTGTATTTTATCGTGAAGTGGGCAGTAAAAAACGGTGTAAAAGAAGCGTATAAGGATATTACCGGAAAGAAAACTGTTGAAGATATCGAAACTGAAAAAGAGCTAAAAAAGCTCGGATTAGATTTAGAAGATAAATAAATTCCCGTTTATCGGGCAAAACAACATATCATCAAAGAGCCAGACGCACAGACGCAGATCCGATGAAATAATTGAAAAATTAGGAGGGATGATAGATGGAGTTAATTATGCAACCCACTTCTACAACGTGTGGACAGGCGTGTATTGCCATGATTGCAGGAAAAGATGTTGAAGAAGTAATAAAGGATATGAAAACAGATGGAGCGACAAGCATCGGTCAACTGATAGAAATACTTGATTTTTATGGCATCGGACACGCTGAAAGAAATAAACGGATTTCCAAGAAGAATCCTGTTCCCTACAAGTATTCGATACTGACAGTCCATACAAATGCAGGATATACACATTGGACACTGCTATATGATAATAAATATTATGACCCAGAGTTTGGGCTGATTGAGGGCGAATATACTCATGGGAAAATCACATCATTTTTAGAAATATATGCTGAGTAGAAAATTCCCGTTTGTTGGGGAGTTGAGAGAGCGAAAAATCAGAATATGGTTGTGAGAGAATAACCATACAAATCGGCGGGACATTGAATGGTTTATTCCTTCGTGAAAAACTGTTTGATTATGTTGACCTTGTCGTTGCTCCGGTTTTGATTGGCGGAAGAGATACATCGACGTTAATTGATGGCAAATCCTTATTTTCACAAAGAGAATTGTCAAAAAAGGTGTTTTAAAACTACAGGAGTGTGCGGTTTTGGAAAATTCATATTTGCGATTGCGTTATAAGGTGATTTAATAGATGATTTTGTGCAGGAGGTATGAAAATGGTACTATCTTTACAAGGGTGCATGGCTGTAGGAAAAACAACAGCCGTAAGATACCTGCAAGACCATGCGCCATATGTTAATATCAGCTATGAAGTCAATACAGATATTATTGAGGAAGTAAAGCGGTGTCATTTAAACAAAAATAAATATGAAGATTATCTAGAAATTCAAAAACTATGGCTTCATAAGGAAGTTATGCGCTACCATACGGCACAGCGTTTTCCGTGCAGCGTTATGGACTTTGGGGCAGAGGAAATTGAATTTTATACATTGAATTATCCACGGACAATTGGGCAGGACTGGGAAGTTTTATCCGTCGCCTTTTTTAATCCGCATCTTTTTCCAAGGCTGCCGGAAATACTGGATTTCCTACATGCTGTCTGAAAAAAGATGCGGATAACTATTTTATGTCAGCCCACAAATCCTGGCAAGTTCA
>CATLCV010000131.1 GCA_949893755.1 uncultured Lachnospiraceae bacterium
GCTGCCTGTTTACAAACCAAATCGTCAGTGCATTTTTAGCTGATGCGACAGCCTTTGATTACGCCGTCCAGTTTGCGAAAATCTTACTTACAACGAGTCCCATTTTCGGCGTGTTCTATGTCCTTACTAACGCTTTACAGGCTATGGGAGCAGCCACAGCTTCGCTGGTTATCAATTTGAGCAGACAGGGAATCATTTTCATTCCCGTCCTGTTCATTCTGAAAGCAGTCTTAGGACTTACCGGGTTAGTTTGGGCGCAGCCGGCAGCCGACATTCTTTCGATATTGCTTGCTGTTGTTTTGTATGTCAACACATACAAAAAGTTAAGCATACAGAAAACCGAAACCCCAAGTGAAGCATAAGAAATCAAGAAAATGCGGCTATCAACGCATGGCTGGAACTGAGCAGGCGGCAGCAAAGGGAAATATAGATGTCAATGCTGTTTTACCCTGTTTACGATCAATTCCCATAACTTGAATACCGCGGGGCTTGGTCTGTAGCAAATACAGAAAGCCTGCCACCGGCAGCCTTTCTGCATAAGATGGCATCAATAAAAGCCACAGAACTCTTCCTTCAGAGATCTGTGGCTAAACCAGCCAGTCATGACGCATTCCATGCTTTGAAAATTGTCAGATTTCCTGTTCCCTCTTTTTCTTGAGCAGTTTCGAACCATAGTGCGTCATAAAAATGCACACCCCCATCAAAGCCAGGTAGTCAAGATAAAATAGAAGCCTGGGTTCCTCGTAGTCGAAAAAGACAAACTCACTTTTCAAAAGCAAACAGGTCAGGAAATCTCTTTTTATAAAAACATACGCCCCGTACACCGCGATCAGAAAGCTCCCGGCAAAGCAAAAATACCTGTTTTGTTTCCCGGTCTTTTTCTCCAGAGCGCTCCACACCATGCTCCAATGCAGCCCCAGGTGCAGGCTCATCAGCAAAAATCCCCAATAAGAGCCTAAGATGTGCAGCCGTCTTGCCGCAGCCATGCCGCCCCGCACCGGGAGAAATGCAAACACATGTCTTGACATGGTGATTCCGCTGTACATCAGGATCACCATCGCCGCAAGCGTCAGGATATTTACAATCAGCATAAGGACGCGTGCCGGCGTATACTTTCCCCGGACCAGACTCTGATACCAGCCCCGGTTCAGGATCTGATGGGCAATGAACAGGGCAAACATCCCTGCCCCCACCCATTCATGCGCTGTTTCTCCCCAGAAATGCCAGCCCATCAGGAAGAAAAGCGCCAGCGTCATCAAAATGTCTACTATCCATCTCTGTTTTCTTTTCATCTGTTTGTCTTCTCCCGTCCATATTCATCACTCCTGTTTTTGTCGTGCTTCCACTATTCCGCAGATGTTTTCCGCTGCTCTGCCAATGCTTTCCACTGCTATTTCGCTGCCTTTTACTCTTTTTTACTCTGCCGCCTGATTGATGCATCCGATCGCGTTGAGGCTGCGCGGATATCCGATATACGGAAGGCACTGGGATACGACCCGGATCAGGAAATCCTTATCATTTCCGAGGTTCATATTTCCTTTTGCGTGAGCGGTAAGCTGCGGCTCACATCCGCCCTGCGCCGCCAGGAAGCAAAATGTGATCAGCTCCCGCTGCTTCAGGTCAAGGCCGCCCCTTGTGTAATAATCTCCGAAACAGTTTGCCGCGAGCCATCGGTTGATATGTCCGGCCTTCCATGCCTCCTTCATGTGCTCCCCGAAAATCTCCGCCTGTGCCTGCACTCCCTTTTCCAGCCGATCCTCCATCGTAGTCGCTGCCTGGTCCGGAAGCGGAAGCTCTACACCCCGGGCTGTCAGGATCTCATTAGCAGCTTCCAAAAACGGCATCACTCTTCCAAGCCCCAGATAATCCACTGCCTGATACACCATTTCCTTTGCCATAACAGGCGTTACGCCATGCTCCAATGCCTCCGGAAGCTTGTTCTTATACACCTCCAGACCCTGGCATCCTAAGAGCGTGGACAGGATCGCCAGATACCGCACATCATCCGGCAGCTCCTGCCCCGGCTCTTTTACCACCTCTTCCAGAGTAAAATGTTCCATACGTTCCATAAATTCCGGATCTGTTTTATATAAATTCATTGTCTGCTCCTCCTATATAACCTATTTGCGCAGCAAATTGATTGCCCGCACTTATCGTTACGGCCTGACCGGCTATGAATCATAACCTTATATTCTCTGATTTCCCGCTGACCATACGTGTGTTTCCTTTGAAGCCCTCCTCGTGTTCTGCGCCATCACGCCCACCAGCGCGTGGGGAACGTAAGGCTCCTCCAGATACCGGATCTCCTCATCGCTTAAGACCAGATCTGCTGCCTTTGCCGCGCCTTCCGCATGGGAAAGCTTCGTGGCCCCCACCACCGGAGCCGTGACCCTGGTAAGCAGCCATGCCAGGGAGATTTCCGTCATGCTGACTCCCCGCTTTTCGGAAAGCTCTGCAACCCGGGCAATGATCGCTTTGTCCTGCTCTGCGGCAGCGTCGTATTTTAACCTTGCGTAATCATCCTCCCGGAGACGCTTGGAAGTCTCCCCCGGACGCTTCGAGAGCCTTCCGCCTGCCAGCGCGCTGTAAGGCGTCATGGCGATATGATCCTCCTCACAAAGAGCCGCCATTTCCCGCTCCTCCTCCCGGAAGATCAGGTTGTAATGCCCCTGCACGGAAACGAATTTTGCAAATCCCTCCTTTTCCGCAAGCGCATTTGCCTTTGCAAGCTGCCAGGCAAAACAGTTGGAAATGCCGATATAACGGGTCTTTCCCGCTTTTACCGCCTGGTGTAAGCCCTCCAGGATGTCATAGAGCGGGGTCTGGTAGTCCCACATGTGGTAGATATACAGGTCCACGTGATCCATCCCCAGATTCTCAAGGCTTTTATCCAGCATCCGCCGGATATGCTCCTGACCGGAGATCCCTTCCTTTATCTCATCCTGCGTCCGGGGAAGAAATTTTGTTGCCACCACGACCTCCTCCCGCTTCGCATAATCCTTCAACGCCCTGCCGAGATACTGCTCGCTGGTACCGCTCTGGTAGGCGATCGCCGTATCAAAAAAATTGATGCCAAGCTCCAGTCCCCGCCGGATGATCTCACGGGAATGCTCCTCGTCAACCGTCCAGGAATGCTGGCCGTTTGCAGCATCCCCGAATCCCATGCAGCCCATGCAGATGCGGGAAACCGTCAGGTCTGCATTTCCCAATTTTGTATATTGCATCCTATAACCTCCGTATCTTTCTATTTCCTGGTTTTCCGTATGTTTCGTCAGAGATGCTGGCCGTTTGCAGCATCCCCGAATCCCATACAGCCCTTGTAGTCTCTACACTTAATTATCATTCTCTATTCTTTCAAATTGGTTTCAAGCCATTCCTTCACATCATCACTTAAGGACGAACCGCCCGAATAATGGACTGACAGCCCCTCGCCCAGAGACGCGTCCGGCGCCAGCTTTGCGATCGCGGTCAGGCTCTGCCCGAACCGCCCGCCGCCATGGCTGCAGAACGGCAGGATCGTTTTTCCCGAAAAATCATATTCCTCCAAAAACGTAGCGATCGGCATGGGAATCGATGCCCACCAGTTCGGGTAACCCAGGATAATAATGTCGTAATCCTCCATGTTCTCCACATGCGACTGCAGCTTAGGCCTTGCCTGTTCATTCTGATCCCGCTGCGCCTCGTCCAGAACCGTATTGTAATCCTCCGAATACGGCTCCACAAGAGTAATCTCAAACAGATCCGCGCCTGTCTGCCTCTCGATCTCCTCTGCGACGCCGCGTGTATTTCCGCCCCAGGAAAAGTACGCGATCAGAACATTTCCGCCTGTTTCACCCTCTGTATCCTGCACGCCTGTTCCCACTACATTTCCATTTCCGGCAGAAGCATTTCTCACAAGCCGGATCCCGATATTGAAGCTTCCCTTATCCTGATCCATCGTAGCCCGGTACGCGGAACGCATATTTTTTGCGAAATCATTCCAGCCGCCGCCCCGGTATACCCGGCGCATGCCGCCCTCAGCCCCGACCGGATCCGTCTGTTCTCCCTCCGGATATTCGCCGTAAAGATCCCAGGTCCATTCACTTACATTTCCGTGCATGTCATAAAGTCCGAAGGGATTTGCCGCAAAGCTCCCCACCTCCACGGTCGTCTGGCGGTATTCTCCGGGCCGGACGGTAAGCTTTTCCTGTGTAAAATAATTTTCCTCGATCTGATACGGATAGTGTCCATAATAATTCGCATCCTCAGAGCCGGGAGAATTTTCCATATAAAACGGCGTCTGCGTGCCTGCCCGGCAGGCATATTCCCACTCCGCCTCGGTAGGCAGGCGGTAGCCGTCCGCGCTTCTGTCCCAGCTCACGGTCTGTCCGTCCATGCTGTAAGCAGGCGTCAGGCCCTCCTGCCCGCTTCTGGCATTGCAGTAAGCAGCCGCCTGAATCCAGGACACATTTTCCACCGGCAGAGCCCCGCCGGAAAAGCTGGAAGGGTTCTCTCCCGTCACTGCTTCATATTCCGCCTGCGTCACCTCATAACAGCCCATATAAAAATCACTGACCGTTACAGTATGCAGGGTTTCATCCTCACTTCTCCATGCCTCATCCTCCGGGCTTCCCATCTGAAATGTCCCGCCCTTGATCAGGACGAACCCCTCCGGAGCCTCCGCGGATGACGCCGGATTTTCATTCTCCATGCTATTTTCGGAAACCGTTTCTGTCTGATTTTCTGTATCATGTTCTGTCAGCCTGTCTTCTGCTACCGTTTGTTTCCCGCAGGCTGCCAGAATCCCGATCATCAAAAAGGTGCATAAAACGGAAAGTATTTGTTTCATCTTTTCCTCCTAATTCGGATAAACTCTGTCCAGAAGATTTTGGACTCAGTGAGTCCAAATTGTCAAGAAAAACCAAAGTTTTGCCAAAACGCGTAGCGCCTAAAGTTCCAGACCCCCCAGCCATTCACCCACCGCGCTGTCCGGATCGGATGAGGCCGAATCGCGGATATGAAGTCCTTCCAGTACCTCTGCCTCCGGCTCCAGCGCTTTGATACTGTTTACCGTGTCCGATAAACCGCTTCCGCCGCTGGTACAGAAAGGCGCGATGGTCTTGCCGGAGAGATCATAGCTGTCAAAGAATGAATACAGGATCATAGGCATGTCACCCCACCAGTTCGGGAAACCTGCATAGATTACATCGTACTGCCCAAGATCCTCAATGCTGTCCGCAATTTCCGGCCTTGCCCCGTTCTGTTTTTCTTCGGACGCAATATCCAGAAGCGTGTTATAGTCATCCACATAAGGCTCCGCCGGCACGATCCTGAACATATCCGCCCCCGTCTGAGCCGCAATGGAATTTGCCACATTCTCCGTATTGCCTGACCAGGAAAAATACACGACCAGCGCCTGACTTCCTTCTCCTTCCGGCTGGTTTCCTTCCCCGCTCTCCGGTTCTGTCTCAGGCTCTTTCGTATCTGCCGGCTCCTGCCCGGATGCCCCTGTCTGTTCCGGCTCCTGCCCGGATGTTTCTGTCTCTGACGCCTCCTGTTCCGGCTGTTCGGCAGTATCACCGCTGCTGCAGGCTGTCAATGTTCCAAATAATGTACAAAGAAAAAGCATAGAAATCCATTTTTTCATATTCCATATTCCTTCCTATTTTTTTAATTATAATCAAGGCCAATGAAATCTGGCACTCCGTATATAAATCTCTTTTTCGTCCTGTTTCTCCCGTCATACCCAAGGGCATGCCATTATGGCCATGCGGCATAAACGTCAGTTTTCAATCAATCGATACCGCTTCCATGCGCCGCTTCGAAATCGGATGTAAAATATGACCGCCCGAATGCACCAGTCCAGGCACATTGCCGCCGCGACGCCGATCACTCCCAGCTCCAATACCATTGCAAACAAAATAGAAAACAGTAGCCTGACTCCAATGGTCGTGACCATCGACCAGACCATGGTAAATCTTACGTCTCCTGCTGCCCTGAGTCCCTTCCCCAGTGGGTCCGCAAATGGAAAGGCAATGCAGTTAAACAGATTGTGGATCAGCACCAGCCAGACCGTTAACTGCCTTGTCTGCGGCGCGACGTCAAAAAACGGCATGAACACCGGAGTCACTGCAAAAACCGCGCCGTTCCACGCAACAGAGAGAATCAATGTGATCTTCATAAGCTTATGGAAATAATACTCTGCCTGCCCGGTATCTCCGGCGCCCATGCACTGGCCGATCACCGTAATAAATACCGGCCCCATGGTCACGCAGACCAGTGCCGCCAGCGACCAGATGCTCTGGGCGATCCCATTTGCCGCGATCTGATACGTACCGAATAACGCAACGATACTGCTCAATGCTACCTTGACAAACTGGAATACTCCCTGCTCCACGCCGTTCGGCACCGCAATCCTTAATATCTGCTTCAGAAGGCCGGCGTTCCACTGGAAGATCCGGCTCCTCCTGTAATACACGCCATTTGACCTGCGAAAGCACAGAACCGTTACGGCCGCCGCGGAAAATGTCCTTGCGATCAGGGAGGGATATGCAACCCCCGCCACTCCGGCATGAAGGACGAATACACCGATCACATTTCCCGCCACATTGATGATATTGGACACCACCGCAATGTACATCGTAATGCTGGTCCTTCCGATGCTCCGGTACAGCGCGGCCCCCGCATTATAGACGGCCAGCGCCGGATAGGAGTACGCCGAGATGCGTAGATACGTAACGCACGCCACCATGACGTCTCCCTCTACCCTGCCGAAGACCAGGCCTAAGATTGGCCTTCCCGCCGCCAGAAGCACCAGAACAATTTCTGCCGAGAATACCGCCGAGATCATCAAAAGCTGGCTCGCCGCCTCTCCCGCCGTCTCCTTTTTTCCGCTGCCGATATACTGGCTTACGATCACCGCTCCGCCGGAGGCAAGCGCGGTAAAGAGATAAATAAAGATCGTGTTAAATGAATTGACCAGCGACACGCCCGACACAGCCGCCTCACTGACAAAGCTGATCACAAATGTATCTGCCAGGCCCACAAGGATCGTAAGGAGCTGCTCCAAAAACAGCGGGATGATCAGATTTTTTAAATCCTTATTCGTAAACATTTATCCTAACTTCCCATATGCCTCGTCGTCTACCGGCTCGCACCACTCATTGCTCGTCTCCTCGCCCGGAACCTCTACCGCAATGTGGGAAAACCAGCTGTCGGCTTTTGCGCCGTGCCAGTGCTTCACCTCTGCCGGGATCGTGATCACGGTCCCCGGCTCCAGACTTACCGCTTCTTTTCCTTCCTCCTGATACCACCCGCTTCCCGCCGTACAGATCAAAAGCTGTCCGCCGCCGCTCTTTGCATGGTGGATATGCCAGTTGTTCCGGCACCCCGGCTCAAAGGTCACATTTGCCAGAAATACGGCCGTCTCCCCCGGAACCGTCAGCGGATTGAGATAGGAATTGCCGATAAAATACTGCGCGAACGCCGCGTTCTCCTGTCCCAAACCAAATACATTCTGCCTGTTAAATTCTTCCTTGTTATTGATCTTCATCATTCATCTTCTCCTTTTCATAATGATTGCCGGCACTTCGGGAAACTATTTCCATCCTGTTCCTTAAGAAAATGTGCCATTCTGCATTTCATATCTCAGATAATCCATATATTCGATCTGCTTTTCCTTCAAATGGATCTCATCCAGAGTCCTGCCTCTCTTCTGGTTCAGCATTGCGATCCGCTGCTGCCGCGTCTTTTCTCCCTCCAGCATAAGGCGCATGTAGGCCTCTACCTCCCCTTTATCAAAGCCAATATCGTGCAGCGTCATGATCATGCTGAGCCGCTCGATATCCTGATCGTCGTACTGCCATTCCCCCATCACCTTCTTTACAGCCTCACACAATCCAAAGCTCTCGTACTCCTTCAGGATCTTCACAGGAATGTGATATTTCTCGCTTGCTTCCTTCATTGTCATGTTCCTGCTCCTCCCGTGCCTGAATATTCAGATACATGTCACATGTTGACCAGGCGTGACATATAACCTCCGTTACGCATTCCTTCCCGGAACAATTCTATTGTAAATCTACTTACGTTTTATGTCTAATACCTGTGTTGTATTTTCAACTATGCCTGAAATGTATCATTCAATTTGAAGAAACAAAAAATCCGGCACCCCCTTCCGTCAGCCCAAATACTTAGGAAACTAATATAATAAAGGTATTGTCATAAATACAAAAAATGTTGACTACTTAAACGGAAAATTATTTCCGATGATTCTCAGATTCTCGATACCGGCGACGATCTCGCTGCTGATAACGGCTGTCTACAATATCGTGGACAGGATGCTCGTGGGGAACTACAACGGGACTTCCGCATTAGCGGGATTATCCGTCTGCTTTCCGCTGTCATATATGATGATGGCCTTTGCCTTAATGTGCAGCGCAGGCGGTTCTACATTTTTCAGTTTATTCTCCGGAAAAAAAGAATACGATAAAATGAACAGATCATTCGGAAATGCGATGGTGCTTGTCTGTATTTTTGAAATCTTGCTGAGCGCGGCGCTTCTTATGTTTTCAAACCCTGTCTTAAAGATTTTCGGCGTTACAAAAACAGCCTATCCCTATGCAATTTCCTATTATCGCATCGTAGCTCTGAGCTGTCTTTTTCAAGGGCTGTCGCAGCTCTTTTGTGATTTTGTCCGCGTCTCCGGAAAGCCGGTCTTAGGAATGTGTGTGACAGGAATCGGAGCAGTCACAAATATTATTTTGAAAGCATTCGTCACTGGCTCTGCGGCGGATTGAAGATGGGGATTGCAGTTACGATTCATGGCGCCCTACACCTGTTGTGGATGGTTCCTCTAATTTTGATTTATTTTTCTTCCGATATGCCCATTGACAAACGATCGGTATGCCGATACAATCTAATAAAAAAAGGAGTGATGTCTTTGGATACAATAGATACAGGGTATGATAAGGAAACGGGCTTACCCAAAAGCAAGAAGTATCTTGAACGCGGCCTGCCGCCGTATCTGCAATCCTCCTTGGAAAATATGATTGCCTCCTGGAAGATGATAGACAGCGGCAGGAAAGATTTGCATTGGGATATTTACTGGTGTGAGCTGAATGCAGACATTAACGCTGCCGAAACCGAGCAGGAAATATCTGCGGAACAGGCCTGGTATTTGCGTGAAAACTATTTAAGAATCAAACGAGGTGACTAACCAATGATTGATTTTACCAATTTCCCTGTTCGTAACAAGACCTACGCAGGAGCAAACGGAAGTAAGAAATCGTTGTAGCCTGCAAGGACTTTACCGCAGGCGGACTTGTGCTTCAGGACTTTGCTTCCTTGAAAAATACGATCATTGATTCCACCCATAATGGTTATGGTACGGAACTGAGCGATATTATAAAGACCTTGGACGATCCTGCCGAGCGTGAACTTCGTATCTTTGAAAGACCGCTTTCGGGAATCAAGATAAACGGCCAGAAAATCCAATACTTTAAGTTTATTTCTTCTTTGGAAAACAAGGACTGTAATCAGGCCTTAAAGCGAATATTACCAAATTTTCTTATCAAAAACTCCGATCCGAAAAGTAACAGGTCTCAGGACTTTATTTGCCTGTCGTACCGAGACTCCATCTGATTTTTCGGCCATGAGCCGGTCAGCTCTATTTCCTCTGTCGAGGGAAGTAAATTTTTCTGTAATACTCGTATAATAGATGAAGATAATACGCAAGATGATAGAGGTAATCATATGGAAGAATATAAACCGCCCTTTACAATAACGAATAAAATATTATCCTGTGTATCGTATGTTTCTGAAAAAAATAGGCCGTATAACAGCAACCGGCAATCTTGAAGCAAAACCGCATTTGAGAAAGAATAACAGAATCAAGTTGATTCATTCCTCTTTGAAGATTGAAGCTAATTCTCTGACTTTGGGACAGGTTCGGGATGTGATCAGCGGCAAGGCTGTGATCGGCGGGCAAAAAGAAATCCAGGAAGTAAAGAATGCGTATGCCGCCTATGTCCGGTATACATGTACGGCGGTTAGACACTTTTGGGCGTCGTTTTCTTTGAATGTTTCTATTTTTACACAAAACATTTGTTATGACCCCCATTTTGTGTAAATTTAAAAATATCTGTTTTTGTTTTTACTCAAAATAGTTGTAAATACTACCATTTTGCTCTATAATAAAAACAAAGGCGGTGATAAAATGGATTTATATAAAGAGCTTGCGGCCATGCGCTGCTTTACGCGGGATGGACTTGCCAAACGGCTTGGCTCGGCCAGCGCGGCAGCCTGGCAGATACGAAAGCTTTTAGAAAAAGGGTATATTGAGCGTGTACGCCGTGATTTGTATGTGGTTATGAGTTTGGAAACCGGTCAGCCGATTCCAAACCGTTTCCAGATTGCCTCCAGTGTGGCAGAGGATGCGTACATTTCCAATCATAGTGCGTTTGAGTATTATGGCTACGCAAATCAGGTGTTTTATGAGGTGTATGTGGCAACAGGAAAACGGGTACGGCCCTTTTCTTATGACGGGATTAATTATTGCCCTGTGAGCCATCGGGGAATAGAAGGTGTTGTGGAAATGGGAAATGGCGTCCGTGTGACTTCCTTAGAACGGACAGTAATTGACGGCGTTGCGGATTTTGAAAAAATTGGCGGACTTGAAGAGCTGCTGCGCTGTATGCTGCTCATTCCGTCTCTTTCACCGGATCATCTGCTTTCTTCCCTGGACTTATATCATTGCGGAAAACTTTATCAAAAAACCGGATATATCCTTGAAATGTTTCAAGAGGATTTTGGGCTGCCGGATTCCTTTTTTGATGAATGTGAGAAGCATTTGCCGGACAGCAAAACATATTTCAGCGCCCAAAAAGATGGATTTGTGTTTCATAAGCGGTGGCGGCTTTTTGCACCGGAAAATTTAAGGGTGCTGATTGATAAAGGGGTAAATGACTATGATGCAATATGACCGGATTACACTTGGACGGCAGGCAAAGGGACTTGGGTTTGTACGTGATACTTTAGAAAAAGTATGCCGGCTCGCGGATGTTTTGGCTTTCATGGAAAAGGACCCGCTGTTGTCAGACAGCCTTGCGCTCAAAGGCGGAACGGCGATTAACCTTACGATTTTTGACTTGCCCCGGCTTTCGGTTGATATAGACCTTGATTTTTCAAAAGAGGTTGAACGGGAAGCTATGCTGGAGGAAAGAAAAAAGATTACAGAACATATCCAGAAATACATGGCTGCGGGAGGTTATCAGCTTAGCGCCAAATCAAAACAGTATCATGCACTGGACTCTTTTGTTTATGAATATGTGAATGCGGGAGGAATGAAGGATAATCTGAAAATTGAGATCAATTATATGCTTCGCGCACATGTCCTTCCTGTGTCCAGAAGGCGGGTAAACCTGCCCTGGCAGAAAGAACCTCTTACCGTATTAAGTATTGATCCCCTTGAAATTTTTGGCGCTAAGATTGTGGCGCTTTTAAGCCGAACTGCAGCCAGGGATTTATATGATATTTTCAATCTGCAAAAATACGGATTGTTTGACGAAAGCGAAGAACCGCTGTTACGCAAGTGCGTTGTATTTTACAGCGCTATTGCGTCAGAGAAAGCGCCGGAATGTTTTTCTTTCAGTAATATCATGCAGTTTGCCCCGCAGAGGATTAAAACAGATTTGATTCCGGTTCTGCGCCGTGGGGAACATTTTGACCTGGAACTTGCACAGAAAAAGACGATGGAATATTTGAAAAGTTTTCTGTTTCCTGAGAACAGCAGAGAACTTGAATTCTGGCAGTCATTTAATAATCAGGAGTACCGGCCTGATCTGCTGTTTTCTGATGATAAATTTCTGAATAGAGTCAAACGGCATCCTATGGCGATTTGGAAATGTGGCGGCAGAGAAAAAAGTGGTTCAAAAAATTAAAAATACATAAAACCATAAAAGAGCTGTCTGATACGGCAAAATGATAAGAAGCACTTTTGATCTCCCCTCATAAATTGATATAGAAGAACTTTTGCGCTAAAAAGGAACTGGCTTTTATATTCTCCAGTTCCTTTTCAAAATTTTGCGTGGCAAACAAAATCCTGCTCCAGCTCATCATCACCTGTTTCTTTTCCTATCCCCAAGGTCATAACGTAACTTATTGAACTACTAATGTTCAATAAGGTGTAGCTCTTCGTAATGGACTAATTCATCCAACGGAATACGCTGCGACGCATGGCGTTCCGGATCAGCAGGACTTCCGTCTGCATATCCGATTGCTAAAATATTGATTGGCTCAAGGGTATCTGGAAGACAAAATTCCTTTTTGATAACATCGGGCTTAAAATAGCATATCCATACAGATCCTAACCCCAGCTCCGTTGCTTCCAGCATCATGTGGTCTGTAAGGATTGACGCGTCTATATCAACTGTCTTTTTGTTATCAAACGGTCGTGTCCATGCTTTCGTATGTTCGGAGCAAACGATGATCGCCAAAGGCGCTCCATAAATATTTGCCGCTTTTCCTATTTTGTTTAATCCCTCGTCCTCCTGCACGACGATAAGGCGGACAGGCTGGAAATTTGCAGCCGTAGGAGCGACATGGGCCGCTGATAAAATTTTTTCCAGCTTTTCCGGCTCTACCTTTTTGTTTTTGTAATCACGGACAGAATAACGTGATTTTGCAATTTCTAAAAATTCCATAAGTATTCCTCCTCGTTAAACTTGTATTTCAGGTTTCCCTGTACTATAATTATATCGCAAACAAATCCAAAGACAAGAATGTACTTTTTGGGTATATACTATCCAAAAAGTAAGTTAGGAGAATTTCTATGAGTGTGAATTGCAAAAGCAGTTATAACTGTCCTGTAGAAGCTACGATCGACTTAATTGGCGGGAAATATAAATCGGTCATTCTGTGGCATCTCAAGGGTAAAACCCTGCGGTATAGCGAACTGCATAGATTAGTCCCCAAAGCAACCGATAAAATGTTGGCGCAGCAGCTAAGAGAACTTGAAAACGACGGACTGATAAACAGAAAAGTCTATCCTGTCGTTCCTCCCAAAACAGAATATTCTTTAACAGATTTCGGCAATACACTTGCCCCAATCTTAGACGCTATGTGCGATTGGGGAACTGTCTATTTGGATGAAGTAAATACTACACCGGCTTGCCGCAAATCCAAAAAGTAAAAAATTTGAACCCTCTGCTTCCTCTTTTTTACCGTAACAAAGGCATATTCCCCGTCAGCTTATTAATCTGCTTTTTATTGCCGCAGACAGCGATTCCAATATAATTTAATCTGCTTTCTGAGGTATTCGACATTTTGCCAATAAACTCATCATAAGTCTTACACCCCTGTGCCAAATCAGAAAAATCAACAACTGTCAATTCAGCAAATTGCGGCTCAAACAGCTTGGTTCTGAGGTTTTTCAATATCCCGGTATTTCCTTTTAATATCGGTACGGGAAACTGTATAATCCCCATGTGGGGATTGCCCTCTGAATCAAACACATCATTACCGACAACATCAGGCATTTTCATTCCCATTGTGATACCAAGGATAGCGGCGGTGTTTGCGATAATCCCAAGCGGTAAATTTTCATCAACCACAATGACGCATTTTTCATTCTCTACATTCATTTTCACTTTCCTCTTTTCCAAAATTTGAATTTACTTTCCGAAAGAAACAAGCCGATTAAGGTAAGCCCTATGCCTATCGCGGCAATCCATGTAATTTCTTCCTTTAACACAATAACGGACGTGACAACGGTAATGACCGGAACGATATAGATATACACGCTTGTCCTGACAGCTCCGAGCACCTTGACAGCGTGATTCCAGGTAACAAAGCAAAGAGCTGACGCGCCAAGCCCTAAATAGATAAGGTTTAGGGCATACTCTGGCTTTAGAAACCTCTGCACATCCAATTTAAAATCAAATACAAAGAGAAACGGAAGCATGAAAACTATTCCATATGTAAATATCTTCCTTGTAGTCCCAATCATACTTAATCCATAGCTGCTGATTTTTCGTGTAAGCAGGGAATAAACTGCCCATACGAATGCCGCGGCAACCGCCAGAATATCACCCACCGGATTCAGTTCCAATTCCCTGCCGTTAAAACTGATAAGGCATATTCCTGTCATGGCGACAGCAAAACCAACAAAAAACTGCACTTTTAGTTTTTCTTCTGTCTTTAGAAATACATGAGACAAAACGGCAGTAAAAAACGGGGCGGCAGAAATGATAACGCCGACATTGGAAGCCATCGTATAGGTTAATGCTATATTTTCAAGCAGGTAATATAAACATATCCCGCATAGCCCCGCTGCTGCGAATGTAAACTCCTGTTTTTTATCCTTGATTTTTAAGCGTTTCGGATCAATGACAATCAACACAAGCAGACCGAGCAAAAATCTGAAAAACAGGATTTCTATCGGTGTAAAACCTGCAAGCAGTATTTTGGTGGATATGAAAGTCGTTCCCCAGATCACGATCGTAACCAGAGCCGTGACATGCCCTGCGGTAGTTTTTTTATCCATGGTTTCTGCCGCCCTCCTTGAAAATGCGCCTGTATGCGGCAGGCGATAATCCGATAAACATATGAAAAAAATTGGAAAAATGGCTCTGGTCTGAAAAGCCTGTCTGTATCGCGGCAGAGGCCGCGGTTACGCCCTGCTCCAACAGTTCCTTTGCTTTGCCGATGCGAACCGTCTGCAGATACCTGTATGGCGTAACTCCTTTTGATTTGGTAAACGCACGGAGTAATGCCGATTTACTAAGACCGCTGCATTTACAGAGTTTTTCCAATGTGATATGCTCTGCAAAATGTTCTGACATAAATACGCAGGCACTCTCGATCTCTTCGCCGCACTCTGGAATACAGTTCTCGAAAGGCTGTCCGTATTGCTCGATCAGCAGAGAAATAAGGAGCAGGAGCATTTCTTCCTTTTCAAACGCTTCCCCTCCGTCCATGATCATCTGATGCAGAGAATGGAGATAAAGATTCAGCTCATCATTTTTAATGACATTTTCCGAAAAACCAGGCAGTACCCTCTGCCCTGTTATTTCTTCTGCCAGTGACAGCATCGTTTCTTTTGGAATATTCAAACCTCTGTAATCCAGCGTTTTGCCGTCACACTGCACACAACTGTGGTTATCGTTTGGATGAAACAAAAGGATATTTCCCTGACCTGCCGTATATTCTTTATTTTTGCAGGATAGACAGCGTGTCCCTGCTTCGATAAACCCGATCACATAGTAATCGTGAAAATGATTCGGAAACGGCTGTACGATTCCCTCAAAACGATATGCTTCAAGATGCAAATCGTCATCGAAGCAGACTGTCCGTATTTCTTTTTTCATTGGTAACACCTCCTCGCACTCCATATTATACTCAAAATTTTTGCTGATTTCTTGTAAGATATCTTCAAAAATATCACAATGCATCCCGCTGCAGATCAGAGCTTCCGGCTATTCGCCAGTAACCTTTTCTTGAGTTTGCCAGTTTCCCATATTTGCCAACTTGTAGTAGTTTACCCAGCCTGTTATGCTTTTTATGCCAAAGATCCGGGTGTAGATAAAAAACTTTGGTTTTTTTATCCCTGCAGTAAAAAACGGCAAATGCACATTTTTACATTGTGCGTCTGCCGTTTCGTCATTTCATTCTCTTAATGTGGTCTGAAAAAAATGTAACCA
>CATLCV010000132.1 GCA_949893755.1 uncultured Lachnospiraceae bacterium
CCGATACCGCCAATACCCCAGCCCCACACCGGCCACTCCCACCGCCAGCGCGATCGCCAGATGCATCATGACCTGTTCTGCCGGGAACCCGAAGTCCCAGGTCATAGTCAGATAAACCGGCATGGAAGCCATAAAATGTGAGACCGCTTTCGTCACCGTATACCCAAAGATCCGCATGGGGCCGATCAGCTTCAGCCAAACGACTGGTATGAGGTACAGCGTCAAGGACAGCACCACCGCCAGAAATGCATTTTTACAGAGGGCGGAAGCCGCCAGAACCACAGCGGTCAGAAGGGCCGTCCCGGCAAACCCCAGCCAGAACTGGTACAGCAGGAAGCCAGCCACCGTATCCGGGCAGTAGCCCCAGCGATTGCCCCAACCGATCATGACAGAGGAAGCATCCAGCCCCTGGATTCCGAATACTTTTAGATAAATTGCCCACACATATACTGTGACCGCGAAATATATGGACAGCGAAAATCCAAAGGCCGCGGCCGCTTTCATCCAGATTCCGCCGCCCTTCCCCCGCCGGGTAGTCAGAAGGATGTCCGCCGTTTTCAAAGAATATTCTTCGGAAAATACCGCTGATAATCCGATCATAAATATAACAGAAAGCCCAAAGATCACCATAATCCCATACGTTTCCGCCAGATCGTCCCATCCGTATACATAATCGAAACGAAGGCCGTCTTCCAGCAGATACGCCGCATTGTTTTCCCAGTCACTTCCCTGATAGAACTGGATCTCTTCCAGTGTTGGTTCCTCCAGCTGTCTGCTGTTGGTCATCTGTTCCGTAATAAAACGGCTGCAGTAGTTTCCATTCTGTTCCCCTGTTTCCCTGTTCAGATAAAAAAATCCGTATTTCTCATAAATGGTCTGGACTTTTTCTTCTGTCAGCGGTCCCGCATACTGCGCGGTCAGCTCCTGATCCTTTGCGATCGCTTCTTTTCCGTGGATCGTTTCCTGGCCGGTCGTCATGGTGTAATCATCCACTACCATCGCCAGCCGGTATGTTACGAACCCCAGCAGGCAGAACAGCCCGATCCAGACCAGTTTTTTAGATGCGATCTTATAAAACTCTTCCTGAAATATTTTCCACATGTTCCATTCTCCTGTCATCTTATTTCTCTGTCCCAAAATAATACAGATATACATCCTCCAGCCCCGGTTCTGCCGGCGCAGCGCCCTCACATGGACAGGTATCGGAAACGATCCGAAGGTACACCCTGTCGCCTTCATTTTTCAGATTGCTGACCGCAAACGTGTCGTTCATCCGGTCTGCCTCCTCCGGATCCGCCAGATATTCCCACACCTTCCCCCGTACACTGCCGGTCACCTCCCTGCAGGTTCCCTGCTCCACGATGCAGCCCTGCTTCATGAGCAGGATCTGATCCGCGATAAATTCCACATCGGATACGATATGGGTGGACAGGATCACGATCCTTCCCTTGGAAAGGGCGCTGATGATATTGCGGAAGCGGATCCGCTCCTTAGGATCCAGCCCGGAGGTGGGTTCGTCCAGGATGAGGATCTCCGGGTCATTCAAAAGTGCCTGGGCAATTCCCAGCCTGCGGATCATGCCGCCGGAAAAGGTCTTGATCTTCTGCTTCTGTTCTCCCTCCAGCCCCACAAGCCGGAGCATTTCCTGGACTTTTTCCTTTGCAAGGTCTTTGGGGACCGCTTTGCAGGCGGCCAGATATTCCAGATATCGTTTTGCGGTAAAATCCGGATAAAATCCGAAATCCTGGGGCAGGTAACCCAGAAGAAAACGGTATTCCCCGTCCAGCATGCGGATTTCCGTTCCGTTGCAGCGGATTTCCCCTGAGGTGGGCTTTAACACGCCGCAGAGCATCCGCAGCAGTGTGGTCTTCCCGGCCCCGTTTGCCCCCAGGAATCCGTAGACTCCGTTGTGCAGGCGCAGGGAAACCGCGTCCACCGCAATTTTATGTTTAAATCGTTTTGTTACTCTGTCGATCACTAATTCAGGCATAAGCTGTCTCCTCCTTCGATTTTTCCCAGAATCCCATAGATTTCCGCTCCCAGCAGCAATGCGCCTGCCAGCCCGAATGCGCACCACCAGGGCAGGGCCGCCGTCTCATATGCATCCTCCAGCATCACCGGAAACAGCGCCAGAAGTCCGCACAGGATTCCGGCGGAAATCTGCCGGTAGCCGGCCAGTCCGTTCCGAAAGGCGGTCAGCATGTGCAGGTAGAGGACATCCGACCAGAGAAACGGGACCAGCATATACAGGAGACAGGCCTTTGTCCCTGCACTGTTGACCCTGCCTGTTAGTCCGGTCAGAATACACAGGATCACCAGATCCAGGATCCCGGCTTCCAGCATCCGGATGCAGACCATTTGTTTCAGGTTCAGGTACAGCGTCTGCTCCAGCTCCGCCATATGCCAGGAAAACAGGCGGGCCACACCGCTCAGGCAGATATTTCCGGCAAATACAAGAAATACCGAACAGACGGTGATGAAATCGGTGCCTGCAATCTGTTTCTGGTTCAGCCAGGCCGACAGGAGCAGAGCCGACAGGAGCACGGCCCCCTGGGCCCCGCGGCTCTTCCAGGGCTGGAAGCGGAACTGATTCCACAGATTGGCCGCAAAAGAGGGGTAACGGCGGAGCTGCTTTGTCTCCGCGGCCTGGCGGATGGCGGCAAGGCTGTTTTCTTTTTTCGATTCGTCCAGCGGGAAGCGCCATGCTTCATGTGAAAGCTTCCATTTTTCCAATTTCATCTTATCATCCATAAAAATCCTCCCTGTTTAAAAGCTGCTGCAATTTTTCAAGTCCCTGCCTGACCCGGGACTTTACCGCACTGTAGGAAGCGCCTGTCATGCGGGAAATCTCCCGGTTCTTATAGCCGTAAAAATGATGAAGGAGCACGGCCTCCCTCTGGATTTCCGGGAGCTTTTGCAGCGCTGCCGCCAGGAGCAGGCTGTTCTCCCGGTTTTCATACTCTCTGCCGTCGGAAGCGGCGGTTTCCTCTTCTCCTCTGTCCCCAGCTTCGAGCGTGTAAAGCTCTGGCAGAACGGGGACTTTGCCGGTATCACAGACATAATTCCGGCAGAGGTTCATAGCAATGGTCAGGAGGTAGCCTTTCAGATTCCGGTACTGGTAGCGGTCCACGTACCGGATGAAACGGAGAAAGGTTTCCTGGGCCAGGTCATAGGCATCCTCACGGCTGCCGGTCTGGTAGCAGCAGAAATAGTAGATGTCATTGTAGTATTTTTCGGCGATCACGTTCAGGTATTGCTTCTGTCCGTTTTGGATCCGCCGGATCAGCTCCCGGTCCTCCAAAAGGCATCACACTCCTTCCTGCTGGTTTTATTGGGTATACCGGCGAAATGCCGTGTTGGATTTCAGCTTTTCACGGTATCCGGATTGAGGCAAATCAGGCGCTCTTATTTAATATAACCTGATTTGTGGGGAAAAGGATTTAAAATTTTGAAGATTTTTATTTTTTGATAATTCTGCGAAATGTGTGAGAGAAAAATGTGTTGTTTTGGATCGTTGGATTGCATTACAGAAAGCCGAAAAAAATGCGGAGCTTTCACCCCGCACTGCTGTAGTATTCAAAAATGCTGTCAGTTGCTGTTTCTATATTTCATGCATTCTCCTGCATTTTTTTCAAAAACATCATCATACTGTTTTTTGACTTCTCAATTGTTTCAATTGCATTCTGCCGTTCCTGTTCCGAAGCATTTTCTTCCTGCATCGTCTGAAAAGCTTCTGATGAAGAGTTAACAACATTTAAGATCGTCTGTGTTCCTTCTACAATCTTTGCTAAAGTCTCAGAATTTTTTCTTGTGTCCTCTGAAACTCTCTGTACCTGTCGGTCAACCTCCTTTATCGTGCTCTGGATTTGTGCAGATATATTTCCCGTATCTCTTCCCGAATAATATGTATACAGCATGGCGATCACACTCAGGATCAAGGAGCTGATCGTTGACGCTAAGGAAAGGCATTCTGAAAAAGAAACCGAAATCATTTTATTTTCTCTGAGTACAAGATAGGTGATCAAAACGACGATAACTCCAAGCAGACAGCCAATCATCCACTTATATGTGCTGTTCTTCAAAATATACTCCTTCCTTCACTTCCCAGATCGGGTGCAGTAATGTTGTTGACAAAAAAGCTTCTATACTTTTCGGAGAGCTGGCCCTATAGCAAAAATAGTAGAAAATATAGTCAAATTCTATATCCCACTGTTTCTCATATTCCGGATTTTCCTTCATACAGGGAAGCTCTGTTGAAGTAAATAGCTCCCCAAATACATATGCCACCAGCCAAAACGCATTCGCATGGATCACTCTTGCGATATCCTCTTTACTTGTTTTTTCAAAAAACACCTTATACTTTTCTTCTGGTACAGAAAATGTCAATGGCTGGCGCTGAAGCCACCAATACGCAAGATACGCCGCACACTTTAATCTGTTTGGATATTGCACAGGATGAAATTCCTTCAGCCGTTTTAAATCTTCCAATGTGTCAATAAGCGCCTGAATTGCCCTTAGTATATCGTAATTTATTTCCAACTCTGTCCCATACTTTTCTTTATAATACTTCGCCCGTTCCTGACAGTAAAAAGTTACTTGCTCCGAAATATGGACAATGATCTCATCAACAGTCTTTTTGCCAAATCCCACTTTATCACTTAAAATATCGCTGTACTTCTCATATTGTATATGCATAATCCTCAATCCTCCGTATACATAAAACAGGCACAGGAATTGTTCACATCAAACAATTACCCATGCCTATTCTTGTCTTCCGCAAATACGATTCAGCCAAAACTCATAATCCTTTTTTTCAGAAACAAAACCATTCGACCTTCCTACATTTTTCAAAAGCATATTCGGTATTGCATCCATGTTCATGACATTCTTTGTCTTTTCTGATACCTCTTGCGGAGTCGTCAATGCTGTAATTCTCATATTCTCCTCCATACGTGTATTTGTTATAGATAGTATATATTTTCTTTAGAAAAAATACAAGAATAAACGACTCTTTACAAGAAAGCGCAACAAATTGTGTCATATCAATCATTCTACATCATTTTGAAACCATACAGAAAGCCTGTCACTGGCAGCCTTTTCTGCATACGCTGGTATCAGAAAAGACATCCGTCGAAACAGATGCCTCTCTCATAAATCGTATCCCGCCGAAAAAGCTGCCAGCTTCGAATATATTTATCTGATCATCATACATTCATCGCCGTCTCATACGCGGACCATACTGCGCCCAGCAGATTGGAAACCCTGCCGGCATCCCCGATCGTATACACTTCCTTTCCTTCTACATGAATCGGCGAAGTGGAATCATAACCGATGCTTACAATGACCGTATCTGCCGGAACTGCCTTCTCTTCCTCGCCCGTTGAATATGTAACTCTGCCGTCCTCAAGCGAGCTGACTGCCGCGCCTGTTACGATTTTTATTCCATAATAACCGACTGCTTCTTTTAAATACAACAGGTTGGCTGCGGCAATATCTACATTGAGTACCCGGTCCATTGCCTCGATCACCGTGACATCTTCCCCGTTTTTTGCATGGTCATAAGCAATTTCGATTCCGGTCAGACCGCCGCCTATGATGACGATCCTGCCCTTTACCTTTTCCGGTGCATTCAGCGCTTCTACCGCACTCATTACATAACCATTCTCTGCTCCTGGAAGCTTCAGCGTTCTCGGTCTGGACCCCGTTGCCTGGAAGATCACATCCGGATCTGCTTCCCTGATGATCTCATCCGTTACTTCCGTATTCATATGCACATCGATCGGCAGCTTTTCCATCTGCCGCTCATACCACCGGATCAGACGCTTATCACTTTCTTTGAAGCTCATTGCACTTGCGGCGATAAACATTCCGCCAAGCTGATCCGTTTTTTCATACAGAGACACTTCATGTCCGCGGAGCGCCAAAACTCTCGCAGCCTCCATACCGCCGATACCGCCTCCTATGACCATGACTTTTTTCTTCGCTTCGGCGGCTTTAAGCTCATATGCATCCTCCCGGCACACCGCCGGATTCAGCGCACAGCACATATCCTGACCTTTGAAGATCCTTTTCAGGCATCCCTCATGGCAGGCAATACACGGACGGATATCATCGGCATTTCCTTCTTTCAGCTTATTGCAGTAATCCGGATCTGCCAGGAACTGTCTGGCAATACCAATCCCTGTTACTTTTCCGCTCTCCACAGCCTCCAGTGCCAGCTCTGGTTTTTCCATACGTCCCGCACAGAGCACCGGAATCGATACATGCTTCTGGACTTCCGCACATTCTGTCAGATTACAGCCCTCCGGCATATAGACCGGCGGATGGGGATACCACCAGGAATCATAGGTCCCGTTGTCGCCGTTGAGCATATCATATCCATAAGCTTCCAAAAGCTTTGCCGCCTGAATCCCCTCTTCCAAGTCACGTCCTGCTTCAATAAAATCCTCCCCCGGAAGCGCGCCGCTGTTGAAATCCTTTATCATGGAGCGGACGCTGAATCTTACAGAAACCGGAAAATCTTCTCCGCACTCTTTTTTGATTACTTCTACGATCTTCTTCGGGAATAGCAGGCGCCCTTCCAGGTTTCCGCCATATTCATCCATGCGGCGGTTAAAAAATGCAATGGTAAACTGGTCGATCAGATATCCTTCATGGATCGCATGGATTTCCACACCGTCAAATCCGGCTTCCTTTGCCAGTTTCGCGCCATGACCGAAGGAATCGATATAAAACTGGATTTCTTCTCTTGTCAGCCCCCTGTGTTTTACACGCGGATCCCATACGTTGGGCATATCATCGCTTGCCGCGATCGGCTCGCCCTCTGCCACCTGCATGGGAAGCGTTCTTCCTGAGCCGCCTGACAGCTGCAGAAAAATCTTTGCTCCTGCCTTATGGATTCGTTCTGTCAGCTTTTTTGACTGTTCAATATATTCCGGCCCGGCATGATCCAGACTGGAATGCGACCCTTTCGAATTGTCAAATCTTCCCTGAACCGTAATGGCACTGGTGATGATCAGCCCCACTCCTCCCTGAGCGATCCTTTCATAATAACGGATCCCGTCATCACTGAAGCTTCCGTCCGGATTGACCAGGCGCGCACTGTGGATTCCCATCGGCATCATTGCAAAACGGTTCTTTACCTCCACGTTTCCAACCTTCATCGGCTGAAATAATGCATCATATTTTCCCATAGCTCTTTACCTCCTTTTTAAACTGTAGTATAATTTTTCTTATAAATAGTCTAATTCAACTGTACATGAGTTTCAAGCAGAAAATACAGGCCGGCAGGTACACCATTTCCCACTTCGGCCGGAATACAGACTGCATGTTCATAGTGATTATACTTTTTGTAATATTTGTCTAAAAGCAATGTAAAAAGTTGAAAAAAATGGAGGGCAGGAAATGAAAGGGACGGAAAAAAGAATTGTGGAGGCAGCGATTCAGCTCTTTAAGGAAAAGGGATATGAAAATACCTCTGTTGCGGAAATCTGCAAGGTAAGTCATGTCACGAAAGGCACTTTTTATTACCATTACGCAAATAAGGACGATCTCACCTTCGCCTATTACGAAGGGCTTTTTGATGATATCGCAGACACCATGTCTGATCTGCTGTTTATAGAAAATGCCAAAGACCAGCTCTGGCGCTTACTGGAATATTCTATCGATAATACGATCAGCCTCACGCCCCCACTTTTGAAGGCATTTATCATGTCAGATATACAAAAGGGGATGACATTTTTTTCTCCCTATAAGAGCACCACTTCCAGCGACAGCCGGAAAAAGCAGCATGCCATGCAGGTCGAGCTGATCAAAAAGGGACAGAAGGCCGGAGAGATTAAGAGCGGGGATCCGGAAATGATGCTCCATACCTTTATTTCCGCACTGATCGGGATTGCCGTTGACTGGGCGAGCAATGACGGTTGCTTTGATGAAAAAGAGGAACTGCGGAAGGTATTTGATACGATCTTCTAAAAGAGAAACTGCCGCATGGGGCGCTTCCATGCGGGCAGCTTCCCCTGGGTTTATTCTGTTAATTCTGAATAAATACAGATATCCGCCTCCTAAACATTTGTTAGAAAGTCATAAAAAGTTTTAAATGACCTTAAATGCTCTGTCGTATCTATCCTTCGAACAATCCCACTAAAATAACTCTCTGTTGCTATATTTGCAGGCTTGTTTTTAGAATATCTGATCTTCTTATACCGCAGTAATTCATGGAGATAGTGAAAATGATATTTTGCAATTGTTTCCTCGCTATATTTTGGTGGCAGCATTTCTTCCGGATCATGTTCTTCGATATCATAATGATGATAATATGGATAAAAGAATGATTCTTTATCTACCTCTTCCTTCGGGTAAAGTCCGCAGCATCCCAACAGCCATGTCTCGAAGCAATGATTGCATACCAGCACTATAATGTCGAAATCTAATTTTCCGCTTTCATAGTGTCCGTTGATCTGTTGATTTACTTTTTGCTTCCTTTCTTCCGCATCTAATTCTTCTGCGTCTAAAATAATGACCAATTTATCAATTTTCCCCGGATTCAGTAAAATAGTATCTATTGTATCAAAAAGTACTTTCGTAATTAACTGGGTAACTCCTTGTCCGCTTTGTAAAATGTAATTATTTTGTTTTACCTCCTGTATATCAGCAACACGGCTGCAGCCAAAATTCATATATTCCAGCCATAGAGGCAGTACTTTCAAAAAAGACTTTTCATCTTCAAGTAAAAAGTAAAAATTCATTATATCTTCCCCTCGAACTCCCATCGATTGATCAGATTAAAGTATGCGTCATGCTGGCTGTTTCCTATTCCATAAGCCTTGTCGTCACAGTTCGTCACTGTGGAATCTTCTCTGTCAATGATTCTCCATTTATTCTTATCCACAGCATTCATTATTTTCGGATGGTGGCTCGTTATGATATATTGGAGGTCATTTCTCTCTGACAGCATCATTTCAGAGAGCAGGTCAATGCAGTTTACACCTAATCCATTTTCAAATTCATCAATTAATACCAATGAATCCTCAGACATTGTAAAAAGCTCAATAATATAATATATGGTTTTCAGCATTCCATTTGAGATATCATACTGCAGCAGTTTTTTTCCATATACCTGAATAGATACCAAATACGTTTCTTCTATACTGTCTTCTTCTACATCTATATCCTCAATTTCTGAAAACAGTTCCCTTATTGCTTCGAAAATTTTAATATATAAGCCATGGTAATATTTTTTGGTGATGTAAAGCTTCATTGCTGTTGGAAGATGGCTGAATGATTTAAATTCTACATCTCTTTCATTGCTGAAAGCATCTGTCACTATTGATTTTAAACGGCTGAAGATTTCACTTTTGATTCCTCCCCTGACTGCCGATTCCATTTCTACAGAGTACAATTTGCGTATGCCAGAAATCAAATTTACAAAATTTTCATCTTCTGAATATTGTAAGATCAGGCTCTCGTCTTTTTTAGGCTGCGGAACTTTATCATAGCCAATGACTTTTACCTTTTCTTTCCTTCTTTCAAAAATATCTTGTCCATTGTGTGTAAGCTTTTCAAATGAGAACTCGAATTTGTTTTCCTCATTGATAATCCATTCATTTTCATTTGTCTTATTGATCTCATAAAACCATTCATATTCATCGTTTCCAATCAAAATCCCCATTCCTACACGATAAGGATGTAAAGTCACATCCTTATCAACCGCGAGATTCAATGAATATTCCAGGGCGTGAAGAATCTGCGTTTTTCCCACGCCGGACAAACCAACTAACAATGTGATGTCTTTGTTGAAATATATTCTTTCAATTTTCAGTCCAGTTCTTAAATTTTGAAATTCGATCCACTGAATTTTCACGTATTTCACCCTTTCATAAATACCGCATTTTTCATACCTTGTGAAACGGCCGAATGGCCATAATGGGATACCCTTGGGTATACTTATCTGTCTGTTTCTCGATTTTACCATACTATTCGGAATATTTCTATAAAAAGGTTGTCAGGCTTTTTACATTTCCTTCTGATACTTGTTTGTATAATACCACTCGATCCCGGATTTCAGGAAATAAAGACCAACGAGGACAAACACGATCCAAATCGGGCAGTCTGAAACTAAAAATACCAATGCGGCTATAAAAAGAATGCACCACTGGATGATGTCCGCGCTTTTCGCTTTCGCCCGGCTGCGGATCGCGGCATTCCGCTCATCCCGATATTCAATTTTCTCCTTTTCTACCAGATTCGGGAATTCCCTTTCATAAGAAATACGGCTGATTCTGTTGATACTGAGTGAATACAGGCATGCGCCTCCGAACAAAAGGGCACCGTATATACTCCGTATGTTTCCGCCATGCTCTATACCTAACATCATACCAATGAAGTTCACCACGATCCCAACTATCAATCCGATAACCCAGACACTTTTCTTGTTCTTCATAATGTTCCCTCCCTGTCAGTAAAGGTTCTTTCCGCGAAGGAAAGTTTGCTTTACACGAAGTATAACACCTGCTCCCATGAGTGTCAAGCATGCTTTCCAATTTAATGTTCCCTTTATCATCCACCCAGAGGGATTTTAATAAAAAACCGAGCAGGTGTCTCTACTGAAACACGCCTGCTCAGCCAATCATTGCCAATTTCATTTTTCCATCATTCCGAAAACTGAAATGATACACAGCACACAATCAAAAATCCCAGCCCCGATCACCTGCTGCCACGCCCGATAAATATTCTGCCAGGCGGAAAATTCCTGATGCAGGGCGAGCTCCCCGATCTGCCTTGCCTTTTCCTGGAAAATGCGGCTGAAAAATTCGAAGTCTGACCAGTAGGTGGGCAGATAATCGCCGCCGGGCGCGGCGTACCGGATTCCCAGCCACAGGATTCCCGCCGCTGCCGCCATGCCTGCCGCAGTCATCCATTTCTGGCGCATTCTCCTTCCCCAAGCGATTCCTGCAATCATAAAAATCAGCCCGAATATGCCGAAATAAATAAAACATGCTGTCACATAATACAGCTGGCCGTCCATCCTTTGACCCCCGGAACTGCCGAAGAATGCCTCCATCCGGCTGAATGTCAAATTGGAGGACTGTCCGATTTCCTTTTTCCGGACTGCTGCTCCGTCAAAGCCGCCTCCTGCATTTCCGGTCATTGCCGCTCCTCCGGAGCCAGAATTTCCTCCGGAGGCTGATCCCCCGCCACTTCCTCCGTTTCCAGCACTTTCTTCGGCAGCTGATCCTCCTCCATTTCCGCCGCTGTCTCCCCCGGAAACTGCCCCTTCTGAAACTGACTCTCTGCCGGATTCCCCGGAAGGGATCACGCAGATCGCCTGATCTCCGTCCAGCACTCCGATGATCCGCCAGCCTGCTTCATGGATCCGAACCTCCATCCCCAATACATGTTCCGAGCCAAATAATTTCCGGACGGTATCCCGGTCCAGCAGGCAGACATGGTCCTCGTTTTCCACGAAATATCTTCCGCAGACCAGCTCCTTCCCCAAAACCGCTGCGGCCTGTCCCCTGATCTGATAACAGGAAACCTTTTGCTTACGCCCGGTCTGTTCCTCTGAAACCGTGATCTCTTGCAGGGATTTCCAGATCCCGGCCTGGGAGAACAGTTCCTTTTGTTTCTCTTCCTCATCCGCGTCATTTTGCGGGGACTGCTCCCGGGCGGATGCCGGAAGGGTTCCCTCCGGATAGCGCAGGGCGATCAGATCCGCATTGTCTCTCAGGAACAGCAGCCGGGACGCCGCGAAAACATTTGCAAAGATAAAAAGCAGCAGCACAAGGAGCATATACCTGTATTTTTGAAACATCACCTTCATTCTTTGATCCGAACCCGTTCTCCTTCCTCTACGTATTTTTCCGATGAAGCAATAATCTGGTCTGATTCTTTCAGAGTAGAAGTGACCGCCGCCTTCTGCGCATCCTTTTCCAATACGGTGACAGGAATACGCTTTGCAGTCTGCACCGTTCCCAGCATGCTTTTTTCTTCCGAAAGGATCAGGCAGAATGCCCCGGCGGTGTCCTCCCCCAGCGCACTGAGCGGAATGATCTGCTCGTATTCCTGATCTGAATCGGCATTCACATTCCAGGTAAATGTATTTCCATTTCCCGACGCAGTATTCTCCGGCAGGCGAGCATACCAGCAGAACTGCAGGGACCGGGAATCCGATCCGCTCCCTCCTGCTCCGCCTTCCGAGCCCTCGGATCGTTCCGCCGAGACAGACTCAATCCGCACCGTTCTCTTCTTCCCCGCACCCAGACGGATCTCAGCTTCTGTTCCGGCTTTCAGCTTTTCTTTATCCTTCGCATCCGCCAGTCCTTTCAGCTTCCAGCCCCCGATGCCGGTTACCATAACCTCCGCCCCTGTGGTAAATGCTCCTGTCTGCACACCGGACATCAAGACGGTGCAGTCCTCCTCCGCGCAGATCCTTCCGCCTGCGTTCTGATAGGCGGTCAATTCCTCCAGTTCCCGCCTTGCCTTATCAGCCTGCACCTGCTGAGACTGGACGCCAAGCTGCGCGGACTGGATGGAATTGGCCTCATTGGTATTCTGGGCGGAGTCCTCTTTTAAAGCAAACTGATACTCTGTCCGGGCCTGGTCCGCAGCCTGCCGGGCGGCTTCCGCATCTGCCTGAGCCTGTTCCAGCGCTGCTTTTAACTCCTGCTGCCGGGAGGAGGTATCACTGGAATCGTCCGGGAGCATGTTCCCGGGAGCCTCTTCGGAATTGCCGGGATCCTGAATACCAGGCATCTCTTCGGGAATTTCCGGATTTCGGTCTCCAATTGCTCCTCCGGATTGACCCGCGCACTCCCCGAACCGTTCACTGGATACTCCGCCTAATGTACGTCCGTCAAGCTGATTATATTCCTCCTGTGCCTTCCTCTCCTTCTCCAAGGCTTCTTCCAGCTTCTTCTGCGCATCCTCCAGATTTTGGAGCGCTCTCTCCGCCGACGGCACCCGCGCGGTTCCTCTGGCCGCGATCTCCTGCTGCTGCACCTGGATCTCCAATTGTGTCAGCTCTGCCTGCTTGCTCCGGATGGCCTGCTGTAAATATTCCATTCGGAATTGGATCAGGCATTCCCCGGCCTTCACCGCGCTTCCTGTCTCCGCCGCCCATTCGACCTGCTGACCCGCCCATAGAAATATGGTCTTTTCCTGTTCCGGCACTACGTTTCCATTTCCGCCGTAAGAATACGACAGCTTTCCCCGTCCCGGCTTTTCTACCTGAACCTGGGCCACCAGTACGGATGCCGCTGCCCTGGAAAGAACAGTACAGACTGACATCATGATCAGGAATCCGGCCAGCACCCATACCCTTCGTTTTGTTTTTCTGTCCAAATCTGCAAATCCTCCTACTGTTTTTTCGGCTTAGGAGCTGCAGAAAAAAACTGATACAGATTGCGCAGAATGTGTCAGTTATTTTCCTACAATTCCTGATCCGCCCTCTCCATTTTGGATGCCGCGATTCCCAGCTCCAGATACTCCTGGCCCGACAAAAATAAGAGCACTGCCGGGAGCAGCGTGACGATGGAGGCGGCAAACGCAGAAGCCGTTTCTGCACTGACCATCTGGGGCAGATACAGCGAAAGAGGCCACCTTGCCTCTGTTTTCAGGTAGGTCATCGGCTGCTCGATGGCATTCCAGTATTCCAGAAATCCCAGGATCAGGATGGAAAAGATCCCCGGCATCCCGAGAGGAATCCCGATATTCAGAAAAATCCGCACATTTCCCGCGCCGTCCAGCCTGGCCGCCTCCACCACTTCCCCGGGAAGCCCGGCAAATGTCTTCCGCAGGATGAACACCGGCAGCGTGGAAAATATTCCCGGCAGGATGACCGCCCCGTGGGTGTCCATGAGCTGCGCCCCGCTTAAGACCAGGTAGCCCGAAACCATGGTCACCTGGAAGGGCAGGATCATCAGCAGCATATACAGGAACCAGAGCATTTTTTTCCCCGGAAACCGGAATCTCGCAAATGCCCATGCCGCTGGGACTGCGGTCAAAAGCTGTCCTGCCAGCACGCCCATCGTCTGCAGCATGGAATTCCAGAACGCGGTAAAGTATTCCGGAGAATCCAGCAGCAGGCGGACATAGGCCCTCAGTGTCGGATAATTTGGAAAAAAACGGAATCCGGCCCATTCTCCCTGATCCGCAAGCACGGCTCCGCAGATCTCCTCCAGCTCCCGGCTCCCCATCAGGGAATCCGAGCACAGCATCAGCAGGGGCAGCACCATGATCCCGGCAACTGTACATAGCAAAATCCAAGCTGCCCATTTTGCAGCCCTGCGCTTCCCTTTCGTCAAATCCGTCACCTTCCCTTACACATCATTTTAAAGCACTTGCATCCTGCCTCTCTTCATCCGTCCCCGCCTCCCGTTTTTCGAAATCCGAGCAGCACCGCCCCCGTACCGATCACCAGCATCACCGCGGCCGCAGTCATTTTCTGGATATCCAGATTGACGAACCAGTTGTTGAACAGATGCTGCAGCATATAAATACTTTCATGCGGATATTCGCCTGCCAGCAGGTAGGCTTCCCGGAACACCCGAAATGCATTGACAAAGGAAAGCAGTGCCGTAACGAACAGTGTTTCCTTTAGCTGGGGCAGCGTGATATAGCGAAAACAGGCCCATGCCCCGGCTCCCTGCACCTTCGCGGCCTCGTACTGCTCTTCCGGGATGGCCCCCAGCCCGGCCAGCCAGAGAATCATGTCGTATCCCAGGTTTTTCCAGATATAGCAGGCGGACAGCACCCAGAACGCCCGCCCGGAGGTGAGCCAGTCCTGACCGGCCAGCCCCATCTGCCGAAAGAGCAGGTTCAGCCAGCCCTTCTCGTCAAATAGCATCCGGAAAAAGACAACCACGGACGCTGCCGGGATTGCCATGGGCAGAAGAAATCCGGTCTTGATCCACCTTTGCACATGAGTGACCTGGCAGACCAGTACCGCCATGCACAGAGACAATGCCAGCAGGATGGGAAGGCAGAACAGCATAAACCGGGCCGTATTGCCCGCCGCTCGGCGGAATGCTTCATTGGCCAGAACCTGCCGGTAATTATCCAGCCCCACAAAGCCGCTCCCAACGGCCTGTAAAAAGGACCTCCGAAATACATCCAGAAACGGGAGCAGGACAAAGATTCCTGTACCCAGGAGGCTGGGAAGCAGAAAGAGATATCCGCTCACTGCCTCCCGGTGCGGCATCTTCTCACTCCGCAAGGTAGGTATCCACCTTCCGGGCGATATTTTCCGCGGCTGTCTCTGCATCAATCCCGCCTCCCAGATATTGATCCGCTTCCTCCTGATACAGATTCCAGATGATCCGCTCCTGCTCTGCCGGCCGGGTCAATGTGCCGCACAGTTTGATAAAACCTTCCACCTCTTCCACGGTCGGAAAACCTGCTTCCAGCTCCAGCTGTTCCCCTTCAAAATTCCAGCTGTTCATCATATAAAAGCTGGATGCATAGTCACTGTTTACTTCACCCTTTTTGTCCTGCAGCGCGGACTCCAACACCGGAAATCCATCGTCAAGCTGCGCGGACTGTACCTCCTGGGAAAGCAGATACGTTACAAATTCCCTGGCCGTTTCCATTTGAGCCGTATTC
>CATLCV010000133.1 GCA_949893755.1 uncultured Lachnospiraceae bacterium
GGATAATTGGACGGATGCCTTGCAACAAGGCATCCGTAAATCATCACTCTAATCTGTCTGCTCTTCCTCCCTGTCTTCTTCCACCTTGGAAGCCGCCTCATTCTGTTCCTCTGCCTTCTCTGCGGTTTCTGCCACGATCTCTCCCACATCCGAAAGCAGCTCCGCCGATTTTTTCTCCAGTCCGGCAAGCTTCGCTTCCTTATCTGCAACATCTGCTGACGGATTATACATCTGATCCAGCTCAATCTCCGACTTCAGCACACGTGCTTCCCCGTCAACCCTGTTTTTCACAGAATCGGTCACTTCCGCCTTCTGCAGCCCCTGGGACAGGTCCATCACATTTGCCAGCCTTTCGTTTTCAATCTCCTGCTCTGTCTTCGGCTCGTCATCCTTCTTCGACTTCCCGGCCTGCTTCTCCATTTCCTTCGCCATGGCCTCCGTCATCTGCTGGTCGATCTCCTTTAACTGCTTCTCATAAGCCTCTACCTGGGACTTGATGGAATCCATGGACCGGCCGTCCTTTTTCGCGGAGCTGATCAGAGAGTTCTTCTGGTCCGTGATACTCATCTTCTGCTTCATGAGCGTCTCGATCAGGCTCCCCTTCCTGCCCTGCGGAGAAATGAACGCCAGGTCCATCCGGCTTTCCTGCGCCTGAGCGCCTGCGGCCTTTCCTGTTTTTGCGGCCGCGCTCTGATTGATGCGGTACGCATGAAAAATCTGATTTTGTGTTCCGGGATTAAAATTCAGTTTCATTGTGATATTCTCCTCTTCTTATCAATCTGTCCGTTAAAGCATATACGAATCAAACAAGTCAGGGCATCTGTTTCAAAAGCGCAGACCAGAAATCGGATTCATTGTTCCAATAGGGTATGCAGAGTTTTCCCTCCTGTCCGCGGTAATCCACATTGACAGAGCTGCTGCTTCCTCCCATACTGGGCAGCTTCCTATAGCCTCCAAAGCTGATCCAAAAACGCTCTCCCTCGATTCCATACTCTTCCAGAAGCTGATCCATGGAAGCCCTGCGGATATAAATGTACTCCTCATCCCAGGATAAGGCCTGCTCAAAGCTTCCGGGTTCCAGGAAGATCGTCTGCGCTTCCCCCGATTCCTGCTCCTGATACAATGCGATCTCACGTACCGGCATATAACGCGGATAAGAGCCATATAAAATCAACAA
This sequence comes from uncultured Lachnospiraceae bacterium, assembly GCA_949893755.1. Classification (GTDB taxonomy): domain Bacteria; phylum Bacillota; class Clostridia; order Lachnospirales; family Lachnospiraceae; genus Schaedlerella. The sequence continues at coordinate 1,178 of CATLCV010000133.1, forward strand.
AAATATTCCCGCAAGAAGCACGGCGCCGACAAAGCACAGCCCCCCTGCCGCGCCCCTCCGATACGGTGTGAACGATGCAATCCCTGAAAATCTGTTCCTCATATCTCTGTAGCCGTCCGTGCCCGCGAAAGCAATGGTCGCATTTTTCCTTTTCAGCTCCGAAGCCTCCGGATTCAGAAGCCGCATATTTTTCAACAGCAGAAGCCCATAGGCATAAGCATCCCGGCCGCTTTTCCGAATGGTGACCCGGTCGCAGATCTGTTCCAGATCTTCCTGAAAATCATTCCTGCATACCGCAAAGAACGGATTGGGCCACAGCAGGATCTGCAGGATATCCCACAGCAGGCAGAACCAAAGGTGTCCCAGCCGGATATGCGTTCTCTCATGAAGCAGAACCATTTCCAGCTCTTCCGCCTCCAATTCCTTTCGCAGGATCCGCGGCAGGACAATATTGGGGCAAAACAGCCCTGCTGAAAATGGGGTGAGTAAAAATTCATGGATCCTGACTTTCTGCCCGCACACCTGATCCTGTTCCATCCCTTTTACGAGTCTGCCAAGCCTTCTCCTCCCGGAGAAAAGAGCAAATGCACAAAATATCATCCCCAACAGATAGCCGTATCTGATTCACCAGTATTCATTGCAAAACCCGATCCATCGGTACGTCCAGCGGCTGAAAAAATGTTCCTCGTGGAAAAGTTTCAGCTTTCCCAAAAACGGCGCTATAAGTAAGATTTCCCAGAGCATCCCTTTCAAAAATACCGCTTTTCCAGGCAGGATCCGCCGAAGCAGAAGGATCAGAAGAAACAGGAAAAAAGAGAACAGGACGCACTGCCCCATCACCACAGAAATATATGCGGCGGTATAGTCCAGGGTGTTCAGCGTCAGACTGTCTGTCAATTGTCCTGCCATTACAAATCCTTTCCTTTACTCGTTTTCTTTTCCCTGCAGGTTTCCAGGATTCCTTTCAGCTCCTCCATCTGTGCTTCTGTGAGGACGGCATGTTTCAGCAGCGCCGCTGCCGCATTGGCGTGGCTGCCGGAAAAATAACTGTCCGCAAATCTCCTGCTCTTCTCTTCCAGACAGGCTTCTCTGGATTTCAATGGAGTATAGATGTAAATTCTGGCGTCATGTTCATCGATCACGTAGCTCAGGAGCTTTTTCTGGCACAGGCGGTTCATCAGTACCCGTACCATCCTGGGAGTCATATCCGTGTGTTCTTTCAGCCTCAGTATGACTTCGGAGGATGTCAGGGGCGTGCCCGCGGACCAGAATACCTCCATGATCTGCCATTCACTCTCACTGGGTGCTGTTTCCTTTTTCGACATGGGTACCCTCCTTGCTGTTTTGGTCAATTCCCGCGAACCGTATAGCTGGAATTTTTGTTATTCACATTATATATCGGTTAACGCTCGTTATTTATTAACAGTTGTTATTAAATTGTTATGATATTTTTTTCATTCCTGATTGTCCAGATCAGGAATCCAGTTGATACAAGCAGAGAGATTCCCGCAGACAGCGGAAAGGCGTACCAGATTCCTTCTATCCCATACAGTTCACCCATCCAAAACATCACCGGCGCAAAGCACAACACCTGGCTCCACAGCGTCAGCAGCATGGAAACCCGTTTCCTTCCGACTGCCTGAAAATACGCAGCCTGTACCGACTGCAGCCCTTGAAACAGCAGAGCAAAGCTTACGATCATCAGAATGTGTCCTCCAAGCTCCGCAACCTTCCTCTCCGATGTAAAAACACGCATCAGTATACCGGAGCAGCACACAGCCATCAGACAGGAGGCTGCTCCGTAAATGCCTGCGGCTGCGGAAGCCTTTCGGAGTGCCTTCCGGACCCGTTTCTGTTTTCCGGCGCCCTGATTGTATCCGATCACCGGCTGCAATCCCTGCACTAGCCCCATGACGGGAACCAGAAAAAAGGTATGGATCTTATTCGCGATGCCATAGGCACTGATCGGAAGATCTCCATATTTTTTCAGGAACCGGTTCACCACCACGATGGAAATACCGGTTCCGCTCATCTGCAAAAAGGAAGAAAATCCGATCCACACGATTTCTCCCAGCAGTTTCAGATCCGGTTTAAAATGTCTCAGACGGATACGAAGCACACTTTTTCCGGACAGGAAAAAATAGTACATACTCATCATCATGGAAATTGTCTGCGCAAGCACGGTCCCCACCGCCGCCCCTGTGACCCCCATGTTCAATCCAAAGATGAACCAGATGTCCAACCCGATATTTGCCAGCATGGGGATGACCCAGAGGAGCATCGCGTACCTGCTGTTTCCTTCCGCCCGGATCAGACTGGAAAATCCGGTGCTGGTAACTGCCCCAAGCAATATGATCCGTGTGTAATCCTCTGCGCAAGGCAGCAATGTCTCCGTGATTCCCATGCCCCGCAGAAGGGGCCGCAAAAAGACCAATCCAGAAAATGTTACCAGAACAGCCGTCAGATAAAACAGGACGAATGTATTTGCAGCAGCCCTCTGTGCTGTCTCCTGATCCTTTCGCCCCAGCGCCCTGGATATGACGGATGCCGCTCCGTTTCCCAGTGTGGAGGAAACTGCTGATAAAAAGAGAAACAGAGGAAAGGAGACGGACACGCCGCCCACCGCAGCTGCGCCTGCCCCCTGAGAAATAAATATGGTATCAAAAATGTTGTATAGATTGTAAGCCATGATCCCAAGGATGGAATGCATAGACATCTGTCCCAATGCCCGGCCCACCGGCGCCTCTTCCAATAGAAACCTGGATTTCTCTTTCATCGTTCCAGCTCCTGCAGACATTTGTCCAGTTCTTTTTTTGCCCAGGCCCCCTGCAGCTTTCCATACGTCCAGCCATACCGAAAAGTCTCTGCTGCCATGATGGTCAGAATATACATGCGGTACAACAGGTATTTCTTCACTTCTGTTTCCGAAAACAAACTCAGTTCTTCGCTTGCCTCGACATAGGCATTCAAAAAAGCCTGCTCCTTCCTGATATCGTCTGTCAGGATAAACGCCGCCGGCAAATCTGCAGCCGGATCCCCCCAGAATGCCCTTTCAAAATCCACAATGCCTTCGATATGATATATCCCGCCCGTCTGTTTAACGAAAATATTGCCCTCATGACAGTCATATTCTACCAATGACGGGGCATTCTGCATTTCCAGGAGGTTTTCGTGAGTCTTCAGAGCATTTCGAATCCGGTCAAAGGGGATCTGTACGTGATGATTCTTTCCGTCCTGCAGGATCATTTCAACCATCTGGAAAAAGGCTTCCTTCCATGTTCCATACTGCCGTTCCGGGTCTTCTGTAAAATATCCATAGTAAGACCCTTTGATCTGGTGGAGCTGCGCCAGATATCCGGCCAGCTCCGCTTTGATATGATCCAGGTTTGATCTTTTCATTTTCCCTGACACCTGTGACAGAGGAACGCCTTCCATTGCAGTCATGAAAAAATAGTTGCTTTTGATATGCTGTTTGGTGAGGTCACTGGTCAGAATCTCCGGCACCGGCACGGTTGTCTGTTCATGGATCAGACGGTAGCACTCCACCTCCGTAGGCATGACGTCCTGCTCGTAGGTGAGAAGCCTTGTCCCTGGTACTACGCCAACCTTGAGCACGATTGTGTCTCCTTCCTTCACCCGGTTCATGGCGTAGATCGCATTGAACATGCCTCCTTTTAATTCCTGAATATCAGACGCCTCACAGTCATTGCCGAAATTGATCTTCACCAGTTTTTTGATCTCTTCATTTGATAAATGATTCTTTGTATTGCTGTGCATCTTTGTTCTCCTTCTTTCGTCATTCTTGTCTGTCGCCGCACGATCGGAAGCCTGTTCTGCCATGCGCCTGTAACATTGCAGCATCTGCCTTGTTCGCCGCACAGAGCTCTCCCCCAATTTTGATTCTACAGGAAAATTCAGAAAACTTTCCATCTGTAAAATCAGAAAAGCCAGGGGATTGCATGAACCTCCCTGGCTTTATTGTATCAGTCCCATCTTCATAATACAGTTTCCTCATCGGACAAATTCCTCTACCCGCAGGACATATAACAGTTTTCCTGTACACAGTATATGGCAAAGTGTCAACGGCAACTTCCGCTTCTCTTCCTGTACGCATTCGGTGTCATGTGGAATGCCGCCTGAAATCTTTTATAAATACCTGAAACGCTCTGATATCCTGTCCGCTCCGCAATCTCTTCTACAGTCAGATCCGTGTCCCGCAGTAAAGCCGCTGCCTCTTCCAGCCTGACCCTCTGCAGGATATCCGAAAATGTTCCGCCTGTCTTTTCCTGAATCCTGCGGCGCAGCTGCCGGGTGCTATAGCCCATCTGTCCTGCCAGCTCCTGCAGGGATGCGGTGTGAAGATCCCGGCGGATATAAGACGTGATTTTCTGCAGCATATCCGGCCGAAATTGATCCTGACCGTTCCGTGCCAGCCGGATCAGCAAAAGGCTCAGCAGGTTATGGAGCATCATCTCACGATACACATCGTTTTCCGTGCTTTCTTCCAGAAGTCCTTCCATAAACGGCTGCAATAGATCGGATCCTCGAAAGGTGCGAAATACAAATACTTCATTCTGCTGCCGCACAAGTTCCGAAAAGCCGCTTGTGTCCGAACCCTTTTCCGCGCCTTTACTTTCTTGCATTTCATTCAGAATCCGCTTCATATCCTCTGCCGGGATGGTCAGCTTCAGCACAAGGCTTTCCGGTGTACACGGCAGAATAGCATGTATCATCCCCGGAGTCAGGATACAGGCTTCTCCTGCCTGCATCGTAAGCTTCCTGTCCTCGCCGTTCAGATATTGGCTGCAGAATCCCCAGCATACATAGATCATTTCATAAAAATCATGGCTGTGATAATAAGGAATCTGGCTTGATGTATGCTTCCGGATACTGAATTTTGCTTCTGTCCGAATCCAGGCCTGTTCTATGGAAAGCTTCAGGAGACTTGTCCAGTGCTTCCGGTAATATTCCAGAAACCGGGACCATTGCTTTTCCTGTACTATATCGATATTTCCAAAGGGACTCCCACAGCACATCTCCATACAGTGCGAACGGTCTTCGTCCGATAAGACACACCCCATGAGCCTGCCGATGGCGGATTCCGCATTCGAAAACGCCCGGAATAGTTCTGACTTTACTTCTGTGGTGAGCCGCTCCCGGTCTTCCCGCTCTTGCCGTTCAAAAAGTATGCGGAGCCTGCCGCTGTAAATCGTACCTCCCCCGCAGACCGTCATATTTCCAGCGGGATTCTCTTCGCTTTTTTGAAGTTCCATGTCTTCACCGTTTCTTCCTTTAAAAACTGTACAAACCCATCCATTTCATCGGTCTTATCAAACAACGCAAGCGCCATATAATACGCGGCCTTGTCCTCCTCGTAGATGATCAGCGGCGGATGGTCATGTGTCAGCAGATAATAATTCATCAATGTCCGACCCGTCCGGCCGTTTCCGTCGGCATGGGGATGGATGGACTCAAAATTCAGATGCAGGTATGCGGCAGCCGTCAGCGGCCGGGCAATACCCGGCTGATTTACCTCATCCAGAACAAACCGGATTTCCTGTTCCACCTCTTCCGGTTCCACCCCGGTCTCATCCCCAACGACATACATACTTTTTTTCCAGGTTCCCGGACGTTCCCCCTTGGCATAACGCTCCTCGTCATAACAGCCCCGCATCAGAAGCTTATGGATCCTCAGAATCAGTTCCGGGGTCAAAGGCTCCTTCTCCAAAATCTTCTCTTTCAGAAAGTCATAACAGAGCTTTTGATTTTCAATCTCATACAGAGTACGCAGATCACCGGTATAATTGCTCACCCGTCCATGTTCAAATATTTCCCTTGTATCGTGATAGGTAGTCGCAGGATTCTCAATCTTATTCGAGTGGAACGCAAACAGGATCCTGTAATTTTCCAGCGCCTGCTCCAGATCGGCCGTGGTTTTTAGATTCCTGTTTTTCCATTCTTCTGCAATCTGCTCATAATTCTTCATTTCCGCACTTTCCTTTCCAATCTGATGGAAGTTTGATACAGAAAGCCTGCCACTGGTAGCCTTTCTGCATACGATGGTATCCGGGCAGCCTGTTCCTGCCCTATAATTCCCCGCAGGTTTTCAGCTTCTGATAGATCGCCAGCCCGTTTTTTCTCCCGAACAGATGCAGGCTGTTCAGGTAGATCATCCTGGCTGCTTTTTCTTTGCCTTCGATCAGGTTCTGGATCTCCTGGAGCATGGGTTCATATTCCGTACCCGCAAACAGCTCTTCTAACACCTCCCGGATCCGTTTCTTTTCCCTATAAGTCTCATAATAACCCCCGATAGACAGGCTTTCCCGACGCTTTCGCAGTTCTCTGGTCCGTTCATTCTGCTCGCCGCCGCTTACAATGCCGTTTTCGATATTGGATGCTGAGATCACCCGGCGTTTCCGCGTCGCACATTTTTCCCAGTAATCCCGGACAGCCTTAAATCCGTTGTCATTGCTTATGATCACCGCAATGCCGTCGTAGCCTTCTCCTATCAATTCGCCCAGTCGAGACGCAATATAAAAATCCAGCGCATTTTTTCCGGTCTTGCAGAGCTTGCAGATCTCAAATGTACAGCCGGAACCGGTGATCGCCTCCAGATATCTCCGCTCTATGTTTTTCTTCGCGTCACTGTAAAAGAGAATCATATGGTCGTTTTCATCCAGATACTCGCTGCCCCGCATGCCGCTGCAGCCGACGTTTTCATAATCTACCAGAAACAGCATCCCGTCACCTCCGGGTTTTTTGCCATTTTAGCACAGAGAAATGGATGCTGTCATTGAACTGATGGTAGAATCATGTCAACTCTTCCGGAATCGTCCGCAATATAAAAAAGGATATCCCTTAACTGTTCTTCTACCTTATCTGTCCTGATGATCTTATACTTCATTGGACTTCCTCTCTTCCAGAGCCTGCCTGAGATCATCAAACGTATTCTGCATCGGCGCTACCCTTCCTTTTGCTGCATCCTCTTCCGCTTCCGATAGTGTCCGCAGCAATTCCAGTTCGAATTTCATCCGGTAATAATCCTTTCTGTTCTGTCAATCCCTTAATACACAGATTTTCAAGGTTTTGACGTATATTTACTTTCTCGTTTTTACTGATACACATTATATCCTGATATGTATATATTTTCAACCCTGCCATTTTGCTTCGTGACAATAAAATAAGGAGACTTAGATGTGGTAAAATTTTACAGAATATTGTAACCGCATTCCGGAAAAAATACTCTTTCCTTCGTCTTCAATCTATGCTACAATAATGAAACAAGGCGCTTTATGCGAAGATTATTTTGAAACATAGGGAGGATAAGATATGGAAGGAATTCGTATTCCTGAGGGCAAGAAGAAGGGAAAATACAAGAGGATCGGTGCCAAGGTCGGCAGGGTTGTGATCATTATGCAGGCAATTTCAATCCTGGTGGTAATGATGGTCTGTATTTTAATGTACAACTCTCTGGTCACCAAGATGCAGAAGGACCGCTGTACCAACGGTACGAATATGCTGGCCTATGAACTCAGCCGTCTGTCGGATGGTCAGGATCCGAACGAGCTGCTGGATGAACTGAAGGAGCGTATGCGCTGTGAATTTACGATTTTTGAGGGAGATACCCGGGCTTACACCACCGTGATCCAGGACGGCAAGCGGGTGATCGGTACTCAGCTGTCTTCCGATATAAGCGAGATCGTACTGCAGCAGGGAGATACATACGTTGGAGAATCAAGTTTAAACGGGGATAGTTACCTGTGTTCCTATGTTCCTACAAAAGGAGACGACGGAAAGATCAACGGGCTGATCTTCGCGGGGATTTCCAGGGAGGAGTCCCAGCGTGAGGTATTGATTGTTGTGCTCCTGTCCATTCTGACAGGCGCGGTTATTATCGTTGTTTGCATTATGTTCCTGACCGTTTACATGAAAAAGCGCGTCTCCTATCCTTTGGGCGAGATCACCAGGATAGCCGGACGCCTGGAGCAGGGAGACTTAGGCCTGGCGAACAAGGAGGAGGTGCGGGTCGATATTTCTTCGAATGATGAGATCGGCACACTGGCGGAGATGTTTGAAGACACGATCCGCACGCTGCGGTCCTATATCGGGGAGATTTCCAGTGTGCTGGAAGCAATGGCCCGCGGAAATATGACCCAAAGCGCCACCCAGGATTATCTGGGCGATTTTCAGTCCATTAAAAAGTCTCTGGACGGCATCCAGTCAGCGCTGAACAATACGATGGGACAGATTTCCACCAGCGCCGAGCAGGTTTCTTCCGGGGCTGAGCAGGTTTCCAGCAGTTCACAGGCTCTGGCGCAGGGCGCTACCGAGCAGGCCAGCTCCATTGAGGAGATTTCCGCAACGATGGCGGAGATTTCCCAAAATGCAAAGCAGACCGCAGAGGCTGCTGAAAAAGCCGGCGAGTTTGTCAACGAGGCCGGTTCCCATCTGGGAGTCAGCATCGGTTTTGTGGATGAATTGAATGTAGCCATGAAAAATATTTCCGATTCTTCTAAGAAGATCGGAACGATCATCACCACCATTGAGGATATTGCGTTCCAGATCAATATTCTTTCCTTGAACGCCGCGGTTGAGGCTGCCCGCGCAGGCTCCGCAGGCAAGGGCTTTGCTGTAGTAGCAGATGAGGTCGGTAATCTGGCATCCAAGTCGGATAAGGCTGCCAAGGCCACTAAGGAACTGATCGAAAGCTCCATTTCTGCTGTCACAGAAGGCGGCAATATTGTAAACAAGGTAACGGAAGCGCTGGATCAGACCAGCCAGAGTGCGGGACATGTGACCGACCAGATGTCCATCGTGGTGGATGCTGTAGAGAATCAGACCTCTGCCCTCTCTCAGGTCACCGACGGCATCGATCAGATTTCTTCCGTAGTGCAGACCAATTCCGCGACCAGCGAGCAGTGTGCCGCTGCCAGCGAGGAGCTGTCGTCTCAGGCAAGCCTGCTGAAGAACCTGATGCGTTCCTTCAAGCTGAGATAGTATTTCATGTGATAGTAAACGGGACATTGGGAAAACGTATATTTTCCCAATGTCCTTTTTTATTCTGCAGACGCAGCAGATATATATTTCTGATGGTTCACTTCTTCCTCTTCCGAAAGCCGTCCGGCCATGTCCTGTTATGATCATTCCGCTTCCGCCGGCTGTGCGTCCGCAAAGATGATCTTATTTACCACAAAGAATACCACCATGGACACGCCGCCGTTTAAGACCGTTGTCCCGATATTGTAGATAAAATCCGGAACCAGCTGGCTGGCAACTGCAACCCACACGCAGTTGATGGAATTTACGATGATCGTGATCACTACCCATGCCAGGAAATATCCGGCGATCTGGGGGCCGAGCTTCCCATGGCTCCGGAATGTAAATTTCCTCTGCAGCGGGAAGTTCACGCACTCGCCCAGGAAGCTGGAGATCAGGTAGGCCAGCAGGTAGGCCATGCCGCCCTGCTCCACACTGTATCCGATGGCATTCCATACAAAGTCAATGCCGAACAGGCTCACATTGGCAGAAGGCCATCCCCAGCCGATGTCCGCATAGCCGGAAAACATGGCCGGCAAAAACTGTAGCATGATATATTTTAAAAATGTAACCACATAGCTGAAAATAATGAACAGGCCGCCTTCACGCATCCACTTCGCCGCGGAAGGGTGCTTCTCGAAAAAACCTCCCCACCATTTTAACACAGGATTCTGACTCATGATTGTCCTCCTTATCAAATAACATTCCAGCGACCCTTGCCCTGCTGCTTTACCGCATTCGTCTGGCAAGGCAAAAGACGCATCCTTTATTTCATCCCATTTGCCTTCTTCATGACCTTCCTCTGCCGGAAGAATCCGGAGATGATCTGTCCCAGGCCTTTGAAGAAATGTCCGTTCACTGCCTTTACCATTCCTTCCACCATGTACTGGCTGCACATGCCGCCGGCCATTTTTCCGATGCCGCGGAAGGGCATATTGTAAATGAACATGATATTCAGATCCGGTTTTCCCTTTGCCATGCTCTTCTCCAAGAGGCCCGTCAGCACCTTGTATACCAGCCTTCCGATCCACCGCTTCGCATAATAGAGCTGGCAGATGGCATCGTTGATATCCAGCTCGCCGCTCCAATGTCCGTTCGGGATGTCATGGCCCAGCAGTGCCTGAAATTCCTGGTCCGAAACCGCCAGAATATTTCCTGACTGATAGGATGGAAGCCTGGAAGCATCTCTTGGAAGCGGCGCCTCGGTTCCTGCTGCGGTCACGGTTGCTGACAGGCGTATATCCGCGCAGTTGGCGCCGATCAGGATCTCATACTCCCCGCCTTCCACCTCGAACCGGTCTGTCTTCCCGTTGAAATACCGGAATGCCTTGTCATCCAGCGGGATCGTCACTCTTTTCGACTCTCCTGCTTTCAGGAAAACCTTCTGAAAACCTTTCAGTTCCTTCGCGGGCCGGTACACGCCTCTGCATTTTGCACAGACATAAAGCTGCGTCACCTCCGCGCCGTCCCTTTCACCGGTATTGGCCAGGGTAAAGGATGCTTCCTTTTCATTTACCGTCAGGTCGCTGTATGTAAATGTGGTATAGGACAGTCCGTATCCAAAGGGGAAACGGACCGGCTTTCCAACCGTTTCATAGTAGCGGTATCCCACATACAGTCCTTCCCTGTATTCCGCATTCCGCTCCCGGGATGGGAAATAGGGCGCCGACGGAACATCCTCATAGGTCAGGGGATAGGTTTCATTCAATTTTCCGGAGGGATTCACCTTTCCGGTGATGGCACCCAGCATGGCCGCCGCGCCTGCCTGGCCGCTTAAATATCCATGGATCACTGCCTTGCACTGTCCGATCCAGGGCATCTCAATAGCGGAACCGCCGGAAAGCACGGCTACCACATGGGAATTGGCATCTGAGACCATCTGCAGGAGCCGGACCTGGCTCTCGGGCAGCTTCATATTGGGGCGGTCCAGCCCTTCGGATTCGGAGATCTCATCCAGTCCGATGTAGAGCAATACCACATCCGCTTTTTTCGCCAGCTCCGCCGCTTCTCTCTCCCATGCCGGATCCGCCGGGCCTGTTCGGTGATACCCTGGCGCAAAGCCCGCCAGCTCCAGCGGGAAATCCTTGATCACATCCAGCGTGGAATCCAGCTTCGTCGGATTCACGACAGAGGATCCGGCCCCCTGGTATCGGGGTGTCTTCGCAAAGTCTCCGATCACGGCCACTTTTGTCTGCTCTGCCAGCGGCAGGATCCGGTGATCATTTTTCAGCAGGACGATGCTCTGCTCTGCCGCTTTCTGCGCCATCCTGTGGTGCGCTTCCCTGTCAAATTCTTTCCCTTTTACCTGGTCCACGGCTTCCCGCAGGGGCAGCACGGCGGTCAAAAGCTCTTCCACCCGCCGATCGACCAGAGCTTCGCTGATCCTGCCTGACCGGACCGCCTGGATCAGTTCTTCGTCCGAGTCCCCTCCGGTGGTGGGCATTTCCAGGTGAGAGCCGGCCGCTACGCCTGCCGTATGGTCATTGGAGGCGCCCCAGTCGGAAACCGCGAACCCGTCAAATCCCCAGTCATCCCACAGGATTTCCTGCAGCAGATGTTCATTTTCATTGGCATACACGCCGTTGATCCGGTTATAGGAGGTCATGATCGATCTCGGAGCCGCTTCCTTTACCGCGATCTCAAAGCCGGTCAGATAGATTTCCCGCAGTGTCCGTTCATCCATCACGGAGTCGCTTGCCATACGGCGCAGCTCCTGGGAATTTGCGGCAAAATGCTTCGGGCACGCGCCCACGCCTTTGGACTGGATCCCGCGGATGTAGCCTGCCGCCATTTTCCCGGTCAGATAGGGATCCTCGCTGAAATATTCAAAGTTCCGGCCGCACAGCGGGCTTCTCTTGATATTCATTCCCGGCCCCAGCAATACGCAGACATCCTGGGAGGCAGCTTCCACGCCCAGATGCTCCCCGATCTCTTCCCCAAGCCCCGGATCCCAGCTGTTGGCGACCGTAGCCGCCGTGGGATAGCAGGTGGCCGGCAGGCTCCCATTGAGCCCCAGCTGGTCGCTTGCTCCCTCCTGCTTCCGGACTCCGTGGGGGCCGTCAGCCAGAGTCACATTCGGAATCCCCAGACGTTTTACAGAACGGGTCTGCCAAAAATCCTTTCCTGAGAGCAGATAGCATTTTTCTTCCAGAGTCATTTCCTGAACTATTTTCTTGATCTCCATGTCTCACACCTTCTTCTTTTGATCGCCTCCCCGTCCGAAAGCTCACCGCGCCTGATCCTGTGAGCCGGATGGGGAGGTTTTTCTGTTCTGGAAGGAATCTTAGCATACTTTTTCCGGTTGTGCGGTTTTTTACATAAACTGCTTGATTTCTGCATAAATTGTGTTTGTATTGTATGATATGCACAATTTTTTCGTCGGTTTTTTGTGTGTTTTTCACAAAACAGTTTCATTTACAAAACTCGCGTCTGCGGCGGCCGCAGAGAAGTTTCCTATACAATAAAAAGCAGCCTATCCCGCTGTCAAACCGAATAGGCTGTTTTTCTTCTAATGCCACTCTTTTCTTCTAATTGACACTCACATCGGAATCAATATCTTCAATCGGAACCAGTGGTCCTCCACATCAATATCTACCTCCCCACCGTACTTATGCACCGTATGTCTCAGGCTTTTCAGCCCGTACCCGTGAAATTCCGCCTGCTTTTTCGTGGTCACCGGCAGATTCTGCTCAAAGGTCAGCTCCCCTTCGCAGTAATTTTCAAACCGTATGATCAAAAACGTCTGCTGTACGAACATGGACACGTCGATCATCCGTTTTTCCGTCTCCGGAATTTTTTTCTCACATTCGATCGCGTTATCCAGAGCATTTCCGAAGATCGAGCAGATGTCCATCACATCCATGAAGTCCAGTCTCGCGCCGTCCACCACATAGGTCAGGGCAATCTTTTCCCGCATACAGCACAGGCTCTTGGCGGTCAAAAGCGTGTCCAATACCTTGTTTCCGGTTTTATTCTGAGTCTCATAACTGCGGATCTCATCCTCCATCTTATCCAGATAGGCATTCCGTTTTTCCTTATTTTCCTCTGCCCGAAGAGCGATGATATGGTGCTTCAGATCGTGGTATTTGTAATTGATCAGATCCAGCGTTTCCTGGGACTGCTGGTACTGCTGGTACTGGTTGTGCAGGATCATCTCCATGCTCTCCAGATCATGCTGCGCCCGCAGATGCAGCCGCTGGATGTGGTAGGCCGTCAGGATCGCCAGACCTCCCAGGTCGATCAGAGTCCGCACATTAAAAATATCCGAGGCATATTTCCCGCTGAACGGGGTATTGGAATAGACAAAGCCGATATTGCTCATCAAAAATACGGAAAAGCCGATGATGGCAGCAAACAGCAGCTCCCTTCCGGTGGTGTCCATCTGCTCTGTCTCGGAGATAAAACGGCTGGAAATCCCGCGCATCACAAGACAGGTTCCTCCGTAAACTGCCAGCAGGAGCAGCAGCCCCGCCCATCTGCTCTCATATCCCATTCCGTAATAGAGAAAGCAGTGGAGCTGCCATTCCAGGGAGGCCATAAACTCCGCAAATACAAAGGCCTTGACACAGGCATACCCCACATCCAGACTGCTGGTCCCGCAGCTGATCCGCAGAAAGCAGAACATCAGAAATACGGCTGCTGCCATGCACACCAGCCAGATCGGTCCCTCCAGCCCTCTGGTCAGGACCAGAAATACGGACTGGACCAAAAATGCCGCTCCCGCGATCCCCCAGAATTTCCAGCCGGAATAACGCCGGGCCACCTCCCGCATGCACAGAAGGCAGGACAGCCATTCGGCCAGCGCCGTGTAAAACCGGGGGATATCCGGAAGGATCTGCCCTGCCGCCCAATCTCCCATCTCTACTTCACCTCACTCCAATATTTGGTCAGGTCCTGCATAAACGCATGGATCCTGGGCCTGCTCAGCAGCAGGCTCTCTCCCTTTACGACCGCGCACTTGTCCCGGACCCCTTCTACATGCTCCAGATTGATCAGGTAGCCCTTGTTGCCCCGTGAAAAATGCATCTGGGCAAGGGCGTCCTCCGCGCTCTTTTCATGGTCCCGGGGGAAATAAAATTCCCTTCCCGGGTATGGTAGACCAGATTGTGGCCTTCGCTTTCGATATAGTAAATATCCGATACCTCCACCCTCTGCACCCCGCCCTTGACGGGAGCGACCACAAATTTTTTCTCCCCGCGCTTCAATCGGGATACCGCGCGTTTCAGCTTCTGAGAAAAGGCGAAATAGGAGACCGGCTTTAAAATATAATCCAGAGCGCCCACCTCGTAACCCCGGATGG
>CATLCV010000134.1 GCA_949893755.1 uncultured Lachnospiraceae bacterium
TTCCTTGGACGCATAGTGGTTCTCTTCCCTGCGGCGTTTTCTCTTTCGTTTGGTGATCTCCTTGCGGATCTCCAGCTCTTTTTCCTGCTGCTGCCGTTTTTCGGCACGCTTTCTCTGCAGCTCCAGTTGTTCCTCCTTACTCAGATTCTTCAATTTTTTCTGGATCTGCCGGGTCAGCTTCTGCATGCGCCGGATCATCCGTCCGATCTTCTCCTTATCTTCGCCGCTGCTGAGCGCGTACGCTATTTTCAGAGTGCCCAGCGCGCGTATGGCTTTGGAGGAAACCTGCAGTACATTCAGCTTAGTCTCAGAACGGGCGAGCTCGGTTGCAAGCTGCCCGGTAGAATCATCCGGCATGGAAACGGACATCTTGAAGTTCGAGCTTTCCTTCACCTGCGCCAGTAAGGAATCCAGAAAGCTTTCCTCCTCCTGGTTTCCCAGCAGGGAGCTTAAGAAGCTCTTCTCGTCCTCTCCCAGCAGGGAGCTTAAGAAGCTCTTCTCGTCCTCTCCCAGCAGGGAGCTTAAAAAACTCTTTTCGTCCTCCCCCAGCAGGGAGCTTAAAAAATCCTCCTGATCGTCTCCAAGCATCGAATTTAAAAAGACGGACTGATCCTGCACCTGTCCGCGGATCGAACCGTAAAAATCATCTGCAGCCGGGTCCTTTGTATTGTGATAGCGGTCCACCGCTGTCTCTGTCTGTGTCGGAGCGCCGGGAATCTTCCCGGTATTGCCGGTGTCTGCCGCGGCCGGTGTCTGATACTTATAACTGCCGGCGGCTGACTGCCAGTTCCTCATAGTGACTCTCATAAAATACCCTCCTTTCCTCTGGGTAAATCGTGCTATGCTCCACGCCTGTACCGTGCTCACAGGCGGACAACATTCTCATTCCAAATCCTGTTTTTTCCATATAATATATATATCGGCCCGTATTCGGGAAACAAAATAATTTATTGCAAAATTATATTTTTTTGTGATTCTGGTTGCAATTTCAGAACCATTATACTACAATATCCTATGTATAGACAGCTTGGGAATCGTAACGAATGTACCTGTGCAATAGGAAAAACTTATATTGCTGTTCAGAATAAAAAAGCGTGCTTACTGCGCTGTATGTTATTTGGAGCAGTGAGTCTGCGGCGCATAAATGTACAGATTATTTTGAAGCAGTTCTCTACAGGGGTAAGGGAGAGTAGTTTTATGAGTGACAACAATAAGATGCGTTCTATCCTTGAGATTATGAATGATGTTCTGAGTACGGTAAGAGATTATTATGATTCGGAATATGCTTATTATATTGAAAAGGATGAATATGAGATACTGACAATATATGAGTGGTGTGCGGAGAATATCCCGTGGCAGCGGGACCGGATCAAGATGCTGGAGCCGGAACATCTGCCGCGCTGGGTACAGCATGAGATCACGGATACCCGGGATGAGTGCTACAGCGTATTCCAGGGACTGGATGAAGGGATTACAGCCATCCTGGCTGTGGTCAATGTACGCAGGGGCGGCTGTGACCTTTCTCTGATGCGGGCGGTTCTGCCGTATATTTCCCAGGCGATCATCCTGCACAAGACCCAGAAGCAGCAGGAGTATCTGAGTTATCATGATGATCTGACAGGGCTTCTGAACCGGAACAGCTTCGTGGCATATCTGGCTGAGGCGAAGAAGAAGCAGCTCAAGTCAGTGGGCGCGTTGTCCGCGGATATCAACGGCCTGAAGAATTTTAACAAGGAGTTCGGCAGAGAGTACGGCGATGAAGTCGTGATCCGTGTAGGCGAGATCCTGGAGGAGTTCTTCCGGAGCGCCAACGTATACCGGCTGACAGGAGATGAATACCTGGCGATCGTTGAGAATATTTCCTATGAAAAGTTTATGAAAGGCGTGCAGGCGGCCCATACCAAGCTGGAGAATATCAGCCTCGGGCTTGTGACCCTGGGGTATGCCTGGGAAAAAGCCAATATTGATGTAGATGTCCTTGTCTCCGATGCGGAAGACATGATGCGGGAAGAGAAGAAGAAGTACTATAAGAACCTGCGCAAGGGACATCATGAGCCGATCATCAAGCAGGATCTGCTTGATGACCTCAAGTCCGGCAATTTTATCGTATGTCTCCTTCCCATTATGGATGCGCATTCCAACGAAGTCGTGGGGGCCGAGGCGCTGGTGCGCTATCATCACAAGGATCTGGGCATCATGAATCCGGAGCGTTACATTGCGCTGCTGGAGGAGACGAAGCTGTCCTATCACCTGGATCTGCATGTATTTGAGGAAGTGTGCAGGACCCTGCAGCGGTGGGAGCAGGAGGATCTTCCGATGATCCCTGTTTCCGTGAATTTTGCGGTTTCCACATTGCGCAAGCCTGATATTACAGAGAAGATGCAGGCAATTGTAGAAAAGTATCATGTGTCCTGTGAGTATCTTCAGATAGAAGTGTCAGAATCACGGGGAGACATGAATCAGGAGATGCTGGCCGAGACGGGCAATAAGATCCGCAAGGCCAATGTCCGGGTGGTGCTGGATCACTTCGGCGCGAAGAATTCCAGCTTTACCATACTTTCGCTGATGGAATTTGACGGATTGAAGCTGGACAGCAGCCTGGTTGACAACATTGTGGGCAACCGGCGCAGCCAGATCGTGTCCCAGGCAGTGATCGACGTGTGCAGACGGCTGGGGGTTACGGTATCGGCTTCGGGCGTGGACACCCAGGATCAATTGAACATTTTAAAGGAGATGGGCTGTGACTGTGTTCAGGGTACGCTCTTTAACAAACCGATCACCATTGAGACCTTTGAGGTCAGGTATCTGAAAGGATAAGAGCAGGTACGCAATATGATCAGAACATGGACTGCCAGTATTGTTCCATTATATGAGGAAAGCTTTTACCGGCTGTGCTATGGACAGGTTCCCGCGTTCCGCAGGGAGAAGGCGGATCGCATGAAAGGGAAGCAGGTCCGCGCGCAGAGTATCGGCGTATGGCTTCTGTATGAATGGATGAAAAGAGAATATGAGACAGGGGCGGATACAGCATATAATCTTTCGCATTCGGGGGACTATGTGCTGTGTTCTGTTAGTACCGGACAGGATACGAAGGTGGGCTGCGACATCGAAGAGATGAAGGAGCCGAATCTGAAGATTGCGCGGCGCTTTTTTTGTCCGGCCGAGTACGAACAGATTGCCGGAGAAAAAAACAGGACGCTGCAACAGGAGTATTTTTACCGCTACTGGGTGCTCAAGGAAAGTTTTGCAAAAGCCACCAGGGAAGGACTGGCGCTGGGGATGGATACCTTTGAGATTGCTCTGGGCAGTCCGTCTATCCTGGTACGGCAGCCGGAAAAATATCCGGAAGAATATCATTACAGGGAAGCGTCCGTAGGCGGCGGGTACCGGGCTGCGGTATGCTCCACGGATCCAGGGATTGAGGAGATCATACAGGCGGATCTGAGGGATTTGCAGAGATAAAGCGGGGGAGGCATCACCGAGATATACAGTTCATATCAGGAGGGCGATATGCGTATAGATAATAGTAGGGCGAGGTTTCTTAAGAAATATGAGCAGCGGCTGAAAAAGGTACTGATCGTAGGCTTTGCGGCCGGTCTGCTTGTCTGTTTTCTGCTGAATGCGGTCATAAACAGGATCCGGTTCGGCGGGATCGATAAGAAGTATGAGGCTCAGATCACGGAGCTTACGGAAAAAAATGAAAAGCTGACCAGCCAGATCAAGTCAGGCAGCGCGGGAAAGAAGACGGATGCGGATGCCGCGGCCAGCGCCGATGAGCTTTCTTCCGAAAAAGAAACCTGGAGTCTGGTTCTGATCAATGAAGATCATCCCCTGGATACGGAGTACAGACCGGAGCTGGAGGCTGTCAGGGAAGGTTCCTTTGTTGATGCGCGGATTGTGGAGGACGCGAAAAAGATGCTGGAAGACGCGGAAAAGGAAGGATTGAACATGTACATTGTTTCCGCGCACCGCGATTATGAGTCACAGAGAGAGGTATTCAATACTACGATGACGCAATGGATCTCACAGGGCTCCACTCCGCTGGAGGCTTATGAGGAGACCAAGAAGTCGGTGGCAGTCCCGGGAACCAGTGAGCATGCCAGCGGCCTTGCGATGGACATTACCTCCGGGCAGTACGGCGAGTTGGATGAGAAGCAGGCGGAGACGGCAGAGGCCAAATGGCTGGAAGAAAACTGCTGGAAGTATGGATTTATTCTTCGTTACCCTCTGGATAAATCCGAAATCACAGGGATCGTCTTCGAGCCGTGGCATTATCGCTATGTGGGGAAGGACGCGGCAAAAGAGATTATGGAGAAGGATATCACTCTGGAGGAATATCTGGCACAATAAGATTTATCTATCTGAATGAGTCCGCAGGGGGTTCTTTTGTGTATCCAACTGTACAGGCAGAATTTTTTTCATTGTGAAATATAGAAAAAATCAGGACTCATTCAAGTGCTGGTTTATAGAATTTTTACAAATATAAAATATATGTAAAATTTTGCTGTGTGAAAGTATTGACAATCCGGAAATACGGTGGTATGATGCTATCTGTAAAGCAAAGAGGCTATGAAACAGTTCATAGCCTCTTTTTTGGGTTTTACGGGAATTTTTACCCAGGCTGGTATCATATGGCGGAGCAAAGGCGCTTCTTTCGAAAAGGAAGGCTTTGCTCCGCCATTTTTATACCATTGTTTGCAGAAAAGCTGTCAGCGGCAGGGTTTCTGTATTTGCGGACGGATAGAGATGTCTGTCCCGCAGAAAAGATGAAGGAGGAATAATTATGACGGAAGAAATTTTGATGGCAGTGGACGGCGAATTGTTCGGCGTCTGGTTCCTGATCGGCGCGGCGCTGGTGTTCTGGATGCAGGCGGGCTTTGCCATGGTAGAGGCGGGATTTACCAGGGCAAAGAATACGGGCAATATCCTGATGAAGAATCTGATGGACTTTTGCATCGGCACAGTGATGTTTATCCTGATCGGATTCGGACTGCTTCTGGGAGAAGACCTGATGGGGCTGATCGGAAAGCCGGGCTTTGATATTTTCACGAGTTATGCGGATTTTGACTGGTCCAATTTTGTGTTCAACCTGGTATTCTGCGCGACCACCGCAACGATCGTGTCCGGAGCCATGGCGGAGAGGACCAAGTTTTTGTCCTACTGCATCTACTCCGGTGTGATCTCCGCACTGATCTATCCCATTGAAGCGCACTGGATCTGGGGCGGCGGCTGGCTGTCGCAGATGGGCTTCCATGATTTTGCGGGTTCCTGCGCGATCCATATGGTAGGCGGTCTGTCCGCACTGATCGGCGCAAAGATCCTGGGACCCCGTATCGGAAAGTTTTCCAGGGATGCGTCGGGGAAGGTGACCAAGGTCAACGCATTTCCGGGCCACAACCTTCCGCTGGGCTGTCTGGGCGTGTTCATCCTCTGGCTGGGCTGGTACGGCTTTAACGGCGCGGCAGCGACAAGTGTGGCGCAGCTGGGTTCGATCTTCGTGACGACGACCATCGCTCCGGCGGTTGCAACGGTGGTATGTATGGTATTTACCTGGATCCGATTCGGCAAGCCGGATGTTTCCATGTGTCTGAATGCTTCCCTGGCCGGGCTGGTAGCGATCACTGCTCCATGTGACGTGGCGGATGCCTTCGGGTCCATCATCATCGGCGCGGTGGCAGGAGTTCTGGTGGTATTCGGCGTGTGGTTCCTGGATTATGTGCTGGAAGTGGATGACCCGGTAGGCGCTGTGGCGGTCCATTTCATGAACGGGGTGTGGGGAACCCTGGCGGTCGGCCTGTTCGCCACCACCTCCGCTCCTGGAAATGATACCTTCGTAGGGCTGTTCTACGGCGGCGGCTTTGGCCTGCTGGGAAAACAGATTGTAGGCGTGCTCAGTGTCTGTGCATGGACGGCAGTTACGATCACGATCGCATTTTTCATCATCAAGGCAACAGCCGGCCTGCGTGTGACCGCGGAGGAAGAGATCGTCGGGCTGGATTCCTGCGAACACGGACTGCCATCCGCGTATGCAGGCTTCAGTATCATGGATATCTCCAATACGATGACGATGGAGGTCAACGAAAATACGGATCTTGGAAATGCGGACTACGAGTCGGCGTCTGCGGTACAGAAAAACACGGCAGTCAAGGTGGTGGAGATGCCGGATGTGGCTGCGGCATCCGCTACGGGTATTTTCAAGGTGGTCATCATCTCCAAGCTGTCCAGATATGAGAAGGTAAAGAAGGTAATGAACGACCTGGGCGTTACCGGCATGACCGTGACCCAGGTGATGGGCTGCGGGGTGCAGAAGGGAGCCGGAGAGATGTACCGTGGAGTCGAGATGGACGCGACACTGCTTCCGAAGGTCAAGATCGAGGTGGTGGTCAGCAAGATCCCGGTGGATTCTGTCATAGAAGCGGCCAAGAAGGCGCTCTATACCGGCCATATCGGAGACGGAAAGATCTTTGTCTACAATGTGGATAAGGTCGTGAAGATCCGGACCGGGGAAGAAGATTTTGCGGCGCTGCAGGATGTAGAATAGAGTTTGAGATGAATGCGCACTCTTTTATGGGTGCGCATTTTGTATACCATCGTATGCAGAAAGGCTGCCAGTGGCAGGCTTTCTGTATGTTCTGCATGATTTCATTTCTTGACGGTTCGTGCTTCTTCTAGTAGAATACTATCAGGAGATGAAATTATGAGGAAAAAGAGAAATACCAGATGGAATACGCTGCGTGTGACGGCGGCCGGTTTCCTGGGCGTGATCCTGCTTGGAGCGGTGCTTTTATCCCTTCCGGTCAGCAACACGCAGCCGATCGCATTTACGGATGCGCTGTTTACGTCCGCAACGTCGGTGTGCGTGACAGGACTGGTAACGGTAGTCCCGGCGTCCCAGTTTACATTGTTCGGTAAGGTCATACTGCTCCTGCTGATCCAGATCGGCGGGCTTGGGGTGATCGCCTGCGGGACGCTGTTTTTATTTTTGCTGAATAAAAAGATCACCATCCAGGAAAGAGTGGTGCTCAAGGAGGCTTACGGGGCGGACCGACTCGGCGGCATCGTGAAGCTGGTGAGAAAAGTGATTCTGGGCACCTTTGCGGTAGAGGGCGCCGGAGCCGTGCTGTATGCCTTTCAGTTTATTCCGGAGTACGGACTGGTCCGGGGCATCGGATATTCTGTTTTCCATGCGGTCTCCGCATTCTGCAACGCGGGGATCGACATCCTGGGGAGCAGCAGCCTGAGCAGTTATGTGACCAATCCGATCATCAATGTGACGACGATCCTGCTGATCATATTAAGCGGTATCGGCTTTACGGTCTGGTTTGACGTGATCGACAACAACCGCAGGCTGGTCCGGGGGGAAGTACCGAAACGCTGGTGGTTTACCAGACTGCGGCTGCAGTCCAAGCTGGCTGTTATCATGACGGTGCTTCTGATCTTTGCAGGAACTGTTTTCGTATTTCTGGCGGAATACAGGAATCCGGATACCATCGGGGAGCTGAGCATAGGGCAGAAGCTGATGGCATCCATGTTCCAGTCCGTGACGACGAGGACTGCCGGATTCTGTACTGTTTCCCAGGGGGCGCTGCATACGGAGTCCAAGCTGTTCTGTGCGATCCTGATGTTTATCGGAGGCTCTCCCGGAGGAACCGCAGGCGGAGTCAAGACGACCACGTTTGCCATGCTGTTTCTTGCCTGCCTGACATTCGTTCGGGGAGGAAATGACACGGAATGCATGGGAAGAAAAATCACGGTGGCGAATTTCCGGACCGGCTTTGCGGTTGTGATGGTGGCCTTTGCCGTATTTATCACAGGTACGATCGCGGTGCTCTTTCTGGAGCCGGACAGCATCCTGCTGGAAAATGTGATCTATGAGACCGCATCCGCGGTAGGGACCGTGGGGCTGACCGCGGATCTGACGCCCCGGCTGTGCAGGGCCAGCCAGTATGTTTTGATGGTGATGATGTATATCGGGAGGCTGGGGCCTCTGACGATGGCGCTGATGTTTGCGGGAAAGACACATCCCAGAGACCGGATCCGGAGCCTGCCGGAAGAGCAGATCATGGTGGGATGACGGGGATATGAAAAAGGAAAGGAACGGATTATGAAGAAGCAATTCATTGTATTGGGACTGGGAGGATTCGGAGCAAGCGTGGCAATCACGTTGCAGCAGCTTGGGTGCGATGTTGTGGCAGTGGATATGGATATAGAGCGGGTCAATGAGGTGGCGGACCTGGTGACCTATGCCATGCAGGCGGATATCGGCAATCCGGATCTGCTCCCGTCCCTGGGGCTGAACAATTTTGACGGGGTGGTGGTGGCTGTGGCAGAGGATATGGAGGCCAGCATTATGGCGACCCTGGTAGCGAAGGAGATCGGGATTCCCCATGTGCTGTGCAAGGCGCGGGACGACAGGCATGCGGCGGTGCTGCGGAAGATCGGTGCGGATACGATCGTATTTCCGGAGGTGGAGATGGGAAAGCGGATCGCGAAGAACCTGCTGTCCGCGAACTTTGCAGACTGGATATCCTTATCTCCGGATTACAGTGTGGTAGAGATCCGGACACCCTCCTATTGGGTGGGAAAGACTTTGAAGGAACTGGACGTGAGAAGATCCCATGAAGTGAACGTGGTGGGGATCAAGGAGGGGGACCGTGTGGAGATCACCCCCAATCCGGACGTGCCGCTGACAGAGGATATGATCCTGATGCTCATAGGCTCCAATGAGACACTGGAAAAATTATAGCGGCGGATCCTGACAGCTGTTCCGGGCGGCTGCGGTAAAAAAGCCGCATCGCGGAAAAAGTGATCTGAGAAAAGGCGCGATCGTTCCCACGGGAATACGGTGGGGACTCCGTCTTTTTTTGTCCTTTGATTTATCGGATTTTGGCAAGAACTGTTGACGGTTAAAAAGCGATTTGATAAAATGAAAAAAGTGCAGTTGAAACGGAAAAATTTCTACGACGATGTTCTTCGTAGTAAAAATATACGGAAATGAAAGAGGAGGAAGACCATGGAGGTTTTGTCATTTGGCGAACAGGTCAAGATCATTTTAAGCCGTAAGGGTATGACAATAAAAGAACTGGCAGAATTGATCGAGGATACTACGGGGAAGAAGATGTCCCGGCAGAATCTGACGCAGCGGCTTGGGAGAGATAATTTCCAGGAAAAGGATATGCGTATGATCGCGAAGATCCTGGGATGCCCCTTTCAGCTGAGCATTTTCCCGGTAGAAAATGAAGCAGGAGAAAAGACAGAGCCGATGGAAGAACTCCTCTTGAAATATGTAAAGCATCCGAAGGTGCAGCCAAAGAAGAAAAAAGAAAACCAGGACGATGGTTTTTACCAGCAGGTGCTTGTATTTGACCAGGATACGCCGGAAACAGCGGCGGAAGAGCCGGACAGGAAAGAGGAAGCGGCTGTGTCTCAGGACGCGGACCGGACGCCGCCCGCGGGAGAAATGACGGAAATGACTGCGGCCAAAGAGGAGACAGCGCCTGCCGGCAGCCGGGACGCGTCTATGGGAGACGCATATGCCGGCGAATCGGGAGAGACGTCAGATTATGATGACGGCGAGGAACTGCTGGAGCTGGATATTCTGGATCCGGAGGATTCCGAGGACCTGGATGAGGCAGATCTTTTATACGGAGGCTTCAAGACAAAGAGGATTGACAGGAAGGCGATCCTTGCCGCGGCGGAAAAAGCGGAGAAGGAAAAGTGGGATGCCGTAACAGGAACCGCAGACCGTGCGGAGGAGGACAGCAGCGCAGAGGAGCACAAGTCCGGGGACGGTATGGAAAACAGTCTAGGGATGTATGGCGGCGAGGAAGAGCAGAAGGCGAGCGCCGGTACAGGAGCGCACTATGGCATGGAAGAGCAGAAGCCGGATGCCGGTACAGGAGCGTGCTATGACATGGAAGAGCAGAAGCCGGATGCCGGTACAGAAATGCGCTATGATAGGGAAAATCAGAGGCAGGACTTGGGAACGGCGAAGGAGACTGCGGCTGCGGAAGAGCGGGATATGACGATCGGGGAGCTGTACATGATCCATAAGGAACTGGACGAGCTGGAGGAGAGCATCCATCCGAATGTGAATACGGGCATGGCATCTTCTGCCCAGGCCGTTCCGGCGGTCCCGGAAGTGCCGGAGCCGGTTCCTGCGGCAAGGCAGGCGGAAGCGGAGGAAGACCCGGAGCCGGAAGATTTTGAACCGGTCATCCGATATGAGGATGCAGAGGAAAATCTGGAGCTGGGGGAGATGAATCCATATACCGGCCGTGAATACCAGACCAACAGCGTGCGGATGCATCCTACCAGGATCGGCTATGTACAGGTCTATGATCGTTTCCAGCATGGCTGGACAGATATGACGGAGTGGGCATTCCTTGGGTATCAGGAACGGAAGAAGACGCTTCTTGGCAGAGATTATGAGCCGCCGATCTATCTGGATTAAAATGCAGGAACATCAGGAATTAGGAAAAAACAGAACAGCCCCATTCCATATGGGGCTGATGTTCTGCATATCATCGTATGAGGAAAGGCTGCGGACGGCAGGCTTTTCGTGCGGAGACGAAGGAAGGGAGAAGACAGATCATGGAATGGAATACACTGCTTTCCGCAAAGCGTATGCGGGGCGGCTATTATACGGCGAAACGATCGGCCGACCTGAGAAGTGAATTTGAAAAGGACTATCACCGCATCATCGGCAGCGCGTCTTTTCGGAGACTGCAGGACAAGACCCAGGTATTTCCCCTGGACAAAAGTGATTTCATACGGACCAGGCTGACCCATTCCCTGGAGGTGTCTTCCTTTGCGAAATCATTGGGACAGAATATCGGACAGAAGCTTTTGACCGGGGAGATGGATCCAGGGTTTACGATGCAGATGAAGGAGGATATCTGCCATATCCTGCAGTGCGCCGGCCTGATCCACGATATCGGCAATCCGCCTTTCGGACATTTCGGAGAGCTGGCGATCCGGGAGTGGTTTGAGAGGAATCTGAAGCGGCTGGAATATTACGGTAAGCCTGTGGAGGATATCCTGGAACCCCAGATGAAGGAAGATTTTTATCATTTTGAGGGAAATGCGCAGGCTCTGCGGCTTGTCACGAAGCTGCATTATCTGGTGGACGAAAATGGGATGAATCTGACCTGCGCCCTGCTGGATACCATTGTCAAATATCCGGTTCCGTCCACGGGAATTGATAAAACGACGGGAAATATCAAGGACGGGAAGATGGGGTATTATTACGCAGAGCAGGAGATCTACAGGGAGATTTCCCAGGAGACGGGTACCGGCTCCAACAGGCATCCTCTGACCTATATCCTGGAAGCGGCGGATGACCTGGCATACAGTACGGCAGATATTGAGGATGCATTTGTAAAAGGCTATATTACCTACAGCATGCTGGTGGAAGAACTGAAAAAGCTGGGCGAAGGCTGCTGCTGTCCCGGATTTGACGCGCTGGAAAAGCTGCAGGTCTATTACCAGAGAGGGCTGGAAAAGGGAATCTGGAATCCGGAAAGCTATGCGGTCAAAAACTGGGTAGTCCGGCTTCAGGGTGTGCTGATCACCTGTGCTACCGACGGTTTTACGTCTAATTATGAGAGGATCATGGCGGGCGAATACGACAGAAACCTTTTTTGCGGGACCTGCGGAGAAAAGCTGATGAAGCAGCTCGGGGAAATGGCCTATAAAAAAGTATTCTGCTCCAATGACATTTATAAGATGGAGATCGCGGAGGGCGTGATCCTGGATTTCCTGATGGACAAGCTGGTATCGGCGGTGCTTTACTACGACACCGGGAAAAAGCCGACCTCCATGGATACAAGAGTATTTTCCTTTATATCAGATAATTATGTGAATGCCTACCACCATCAGGCAAAGGGAAAAAGCGAAGCGGAGAAGCTCTATCTCCGCCTGCTTCTTGTGACTGATTATGTCTGCGGCATGACGGACAGCTATGCAAAACGGCTGTACCAGGAACTGAATGGGATCGTGTAAATGATGCTGCATAGTTATAGGTTCACATTAACCAGGCGTGTTCTGTAACGCTGCATATATTTATTTCAGGAAACAGCACCAGTATCCAAAGTTTTCCTGCGGGTTGCACTCGTCATCGGTGAGCTGCAGGGAATCATTGTAGGAATCGGTAAACTGCGGAAAACCAAACAATCTGGCGGCTCTGGCTTCCCGGGGATCATAGATGCCTGGGACACCAAGCCAGTAATGGCCGTCCTTTTCAATCAGGAGCAGATGGTGATAATTGTGATATCCGTGGAGCAGGAAGCTGTTGTTGGCAAGGTGCCAGTACTTCCGCGGCAGGATCGACATCTCCGAACGCTGGATCTTCTTGACAGTCTGCGTGGGAGCGGTTGGCTGTGCGGAGGAATCCTGGTTTTGGGAAGGACCCTGTTCGCCGCAAGAGGGCTGCTGTGCGGAAGGATTTTGTGCATCATGAGAGGGCTGCTGTGCGGAAGGATTTTGTGCATCATGAGAGGGCTGCACTGCGGTTGGAGTTTGTGTATCACAAGAGGGCTGTTCTTTGGTCGGGTTTTGCCCGCTCTGTGAGGGCTGTTCCGCAGCAGGATTTTGTCCGCTCTGTGAGGGCTGTTCCGCGATCGGATTTTGTCCGCTGTGCGGGGGCTGCTCCATGGCCGGGCTTTGTCCGTTACAGGAAGATGACTCGGCAGGAGTACATTGCTCGGGCGAGCATTCCGATTCAGGTGCATTGTCCGGTTCAGGGCTGCATTCTTGTTCGAAGGGAACGTCCTGCTCGTCTGGGGATTCTTGTTCCGCTGAGGCATTCTGTTCGGGCGGAGCGGTACTTTCACAGCTTTCCGGTTCGCTGTCGATGGGATCAGGTTCAGCGGGGGCATCAGTGCCGCATTCTTGAAGCGATTCTGCTTCTAATTCCATGAATGTATCAGAGGAATTATCA
Organism: uncultured Lachnospiraceae bacterium; assembly: GCA_949893755.1. Taxonomy (GTDB): domain Bacteria; phylum Bacillota; class Clostridia; order Lachnospirales; family Lachnospiraceae; genus Schaedlerella. The sequence continues at coordinate 12,941 of CATLCV010000134.1, forward strand.
CTCGAAGGAGAATCATCCCCGGGCTCCTTTTCGGGTGCGGCATGATCTGAGGGTGCAGCGAGCAGCTTCTTCGGATCGACCGCTATACCGGGTGCGGCTGCGGCGAGTATATGCCCGTTTGGAAGAGGCAGAAAAAATCCGTCGATCGTATCCAGCGTATGCCCTTCGGGAAAACGGGATTCTGCGGAATTGAGCCTTGCGGAAAAAGCATGGTTCGTACAGGTGATTTCCGCCAGGACAGAAGAATTTGTCAGATCATTTTCCAGATAAAAGGCACAGAGTTTTATCGTATCCGAATAAGCTACCGGAATGCCCCGGGCGTTGAGCATCAGCGTACAGGAGCGGTAATACCGGGTGATTTTCAGAAAACCGGCGTTGCGGAGCTTTTGCGAATTGTTATATTCATAAAGATAGAAAATACCAGGTTTCATATTTGCCTCCAGTCTTGTCATTTCTAACAATAGTGTATTCAGTGCGGATGGGAAAAAGAACTGCCCTGATAAACAGATCAAGACAACAATAGCTAATATACAGGCAGGGGCAGGCCGGGCGGAAAAAGAAGAGTTGTTTCAAGTGTGACCGACAGGAGTGCAGCAGAAAGGAAAACGCATGGATCAGAATATAAAAAATCTCAATAAAGAGCTGAACCAGAATCCCGCTTCGCGTCAGGAGACGGATATCAAGAAAGATGAAAAATATATGCGGGAGGCCATCCGCCAGGCGAGGAAGGCATACGCATTGGAGGAGGTGCCCATCGGCTGTGTGATCGTGTACCGGGATAAGATCATTGGCAGAGGCTATAACCGCCGTACCGTGGATAAAAATACACTGGCCCATGCAGAACTTACTGCCATTCGAAAGGCATGCCGAAAAATGGAGGACTGGCGGCTGGAGGAATGTACTATGTACGTCACATTAGAACCCTGTCAGATGTGCTCCGGGGCCATTGTGCAGGCGCGGATCCCGCGGGTCGTCGTGGGATGCATGAACCCCAAGGCCGGCTGTGCAGGTTCTATCTTGAACCTTTTGGACATGAAGGAATTTAACCATCAGGCGGACCTGACGATCGGAGTGCTGGGTGAGGAATGCAGCGAGATGATGAAGCAGTTTTTCCGGGAGCTGCGGGAGCGGCAGAAAGCAAAAAAGAAAAGCTGACCGTTACAAGGCAGCTTTTCCAATAAGCGATTCATATTTTTACGTGCATTACGCTTCGAATGCATCTCCACAAACGTTACCTTGGCAGTTAACTCGACCCAGGCACCCTCACAACACCCGGAAGGTTCTGCTTAGTGCTGCTTCGTTCCCGACCTGACACGGTTCACAGATTCCCGTCGCATGAGACCCGGATCTTCATCGCCACTTACCAAGGGCAGCTTTGCAGATCAGCACCCTCAGCGTAATATCACCCCTGCTATAGCGGATTGCAGGTACAAGGTACCGCTAACACCCCGGCTGCACGAGTCTTAATTTTACATGGTTTTTGCAGAAATGTCAATGCATTCGGCGGCAGAAAACAAATTTTATATTATTTATGGTTGCTGGAATGCCCCAATAGTGTGACAGCAGCTATGAGTATTTTATTTGTGATAAAGTTTTCTATACATTCCAGGTGTAATTTCGCAAACCTTTTTAAAAACGGAAATAAAATGGCTTTGTGACGAAAAATGTAAGTATTCACTGATCGCCGCTATTGTCATATCTGTATTGACCAGCAGATGAATTGCGGAATCAATCCTTTTTTGTTTAATATATTCAGATATCAGGAATCCGGTCTCTATTTTGAAAATTCTACAGATATTATATCTGCTTATTCCGAGAGAATCCGCAAGCTGTTTCAAAGTAATCTGTTCATGCAGATGTATTTGAATATAATGGATGGTATTCTTTACATAATGGCTATAATGGATGCTGGCTCTTTTTTTATTATATACTGCAGTAGTAAAATCGAAGAATCCTTTTTTATATAATTCATAGCATTCCTTTTCCATGCGGATGTCTTCGGCCTTTCGAATATATATATCAGACATGGCAAAAGCAGTTTCTTCATCTAATCCACCTTCAATTGCATAACGAGAAAAAAAGGCAATGGAAATAATGACCATATTCTTCCAGTGCCGAAGCTCATTTTTGGCTAAAATGCCAATGGATCCGTCCGGCTCGGTCAATAGTTCTTGCTCCATCAAGTCAATTCGCCCCTCTTGAATGATTTTGTGGCGTCTTTTTTCACCGGCATAAGATGTATGGGGAATGCCGGCTTCGCGTCTTTTAAATAATTCGTCCTCAATACTAAGTGGGATTGTATCTGTATTATTCATTTACGCCTCCAATAAAAAAATATAGCAATATTATAACATAAAAAGCAATAAAGTAATATAGGGGAAATATCTAAAATGATAGGATCAATAAAAGATATAAATCTGATAGAGAGGAGGAAAAAAGGAAATCATGGGAAATAAAGGCTGTAAATAGTTCTTAAAATTACTTAATTGTCAGGAGGTGACAGAATGAGAGGGAAATCCTTTCACAAAAACTGGGTATATTATCCCAGTAATGCGGATAAG
>CATLCV010000135.1 GCA_949893755.1 uncultured Lachnospiraceae bacterium
ACTGATAATGGGACGGTTTCTAAAGAAGACACACCCTCATATGCCTACTATTTTGACGGAGAAAATACTGAAAACTATTCGCTCTATGCTTATCCGCACGAGTCTGAACTGATGATATCTGAATTACTTGCTATGAGCGAAGAAGAACAGCTGGCATACTTCAGGGAAGTAGACGAGTCTATGCCAAATGATATTTCTTTTGGCAGCAAAAACGTTACTGTACCATACCATATAAATATAGTTACGGATGATTCTGGAAATTTTACTGATTATGAAGAGTTTACGATTTCATACAATTCATATAATACGAATGGCGAAATGTTTTTTAACACTGACCAATGGGGAGACATCCGCATGCTGCCAACTGGCTATACCGTCCAGATATATGATTATACTCTGGCAGGATATGTTATAAATGATAGCACTGCGCTTCTTACAGATATAGGAGATGACTTGGTAAGCTTCATATTAGATTCCCCAGAAGACGAATCAGAATTGATCAGTGTAGATGCTGACTTAGAAAGGGTTTATGATGAATGATTTTTAAATATATAAAAAGACATATTTCACTCATCTGGCATTTGCAAATGGAATTAATTTTAATCTGACAGTATGTCAATCAGATTTTGTACGGAGGAGTCCATGTTCATAATCGCTTTTTGGTAGTGTGCCTATAGAGTAATTTTATTTAGATGTCCCACATTTTGAAAATATTTGTAATTTTATAAAACTTATATCTATTTCGCAGTGTCTATATTATATAAGGCAATATGAAAAGGAGAAAAAGATGATTACGATTGTAAGAGAATGTGGGGAATTGCTAAAGAGGATGGACAAGCAGAAGCAGGCAGCAGAGAGATGGCCGGATAGGGAACAGAAAATCGGTGCTGCCATGATTACAGAATATCAGAACATGATGTTGAGAATGGAGCAATCTTTCGGAAAACAGGATATCAGAAAATATTTGGAAATACGGAGGGCCAGATATGCCGTTGCCAAAGGCTTTGAAAAGCTTGTACCAATTGATATCTTGTATCTCTGGCTGGTAGAAAATGTCTGTGATCTGGAGACAATGTCTTTTGAAAATTCTGGTGTTTTATTCTTTGATAAAAACAATATGTGAAAGAACTTGAGGAGGAAGAAAAAACAGATGACGTACTGTTTGGCAGGAAGGGTGGACTCCTGAAAAAATTTATATTTGATGAAGAAAGAACTTTGCCGCTATTGTCGAGATGAATAAAATAAAAAGAAAATACATGATGAAAAGGAGAAATGAGAGATGTCAAATAAGCATTATGTACAACTGCCAAAAGAATCGTATTTTAAGAAAGCTGCCGAAGAAATGAAGAATGCATATTCCTATCTTCATCCGGATTACTGGAAACGAAAGCTGGTGCATCTGATTCTTGTTGTTCCGATGGAATTTCTTATTTACGGATTGATTTATGGATTTATATTTATGGGCCTGGGTTATACGAGTTACACTATGCCGTGGATACTTGATTTTATTGGTTGGATTCTTATTATCGGTTCTACAATTATAAGTGCATATTTTTATCCGTTTTCTCTCTGGTGGTATAAACAGAGCTTTATCGGAACAATGCTCAATAATATGTATCATATTGGTGCATTTTGGGTAGTGATATTGAGGATCATCGGAACCTTGGTGGGCGGTATCGCTATAGCGGGAACATTAGCGCCTATTATGGGACCGCTCACCCTGCGGAAATGCAGAAAGAAAAATTTGATCATAGGTGAGCCGATAGACTTTAGCTAGAAATAATATAGATCTTTAAGATATCCGGGTGGAATAGGAGCATTTACTACATAGAAATCGTGCAATAAATCAGACATTAGTATGATTTATGATTGAGAAAACATTTGTCATGTAAGAGAAAGAGAGGAGAATTACACAAATGAAAAACAGAATAATTTTAACAATGATTTTGGCTGTTACTGCTGTGAGCGGACTTTTGGCAGGCTGCGGAGCAAAAAACGCATCAGAAAAGGAAATATCTGCTGCTAAGGCAGAAAAACTATCCATAGCAGACAACACATCCAAAAAAGACGAAAGCATAACAGATATCCTTACAGTTCGTGTGTTAGCAGATCATGGCTGGGATGCGGATTCTACTCCGGCAATCCTGCATATTGAAGAAAAGAAAGCGGATGGCTCAGAATTCTACCATGCCATCAGCCCGGACGCAGATGGCGGTAAGGGGAGCGCATCTATTAAGCTCGCAAAAGGTGACTACACCGTAGAATTTGTAAGCCCCCTTAACAATGACGGTTCTGCCTATGAAATCGATGATATGGGTTCAGCACAGGAAATCATTGTTGGTATCGATAATAAGGATTTGACCTTGGATTGCGAAATGAAACAGATTCCGGCAGAACAGGTGAGCGATGAGATGATTCGGGAGATTGAGACCAAGATACAGGCCGCAGTGGAGAAAGGTGACGAGACCTTGAAGGGCGACCCGGGGAAAGCAATTCTTGAAGCGCTGGCAGTAAACATGAAGAATAGTTTGAACGCAACGAAAGAGACTAGGGAATTAATGCAGACTGTAAAAAGGGATACAAACGCAGACTTTATACCAACGGAAGAAACGAAGGTTGATAACATCGGCGTAACAGCGGAAAAGATAGAGGAAAAACAGGATAATCGGACTCAAAGTAATCAGATAAAGGAAAATACAGTACAGAGTAATAACGTACAAAATAACCCGGCACAGAATATTCCTGTTCAGGAAAATCCAGTCCAGAATACTCCAGTACAGAATGATACGACACAGAATAACAATAACCAGACCATAACACAGCCGTCTGTACCTGCGAAGCCCGAAAAGCCTGAAAAACCTGCACATGTTCATACCTGGGCTGACCATGTAGTGACTACACAGATATGGATTCCGAATCTTGTAACGGTTCCTGATTATGAGACAAAGGAAGTGGTTTACTGGCATTGTACCAGTGAAGGGTATGATGAAGAAGGGAATGACATTGGAGCACATTGTGGTATGGAATTTCCTGATGAGACAGAGGAAGACCAGAAACGACTTGAGGAACATATAATTGCCCATATTCTTGCTGGTGAGCTTAGTAATGGTTATAATTTTCTAAAAACTGAAACTGTCCAGATTGGTTCCCATACGGAAGACCAGGGGCATTACGAAACACAAACCTCTGTGGATTATGTATACTGCACAGGATGCGGCGAAAAACAGTAAAATATAGAATTAGAGCATAGAAGCAATATATAGCAGGTACTGAATTTTCAGTGCCTGTTTTTGCTCCGTTACTTTTTCAGAGTACATCTTGCTGTAGAGGTCATAAAATGTAAAGGGGAGAAGTGATCTTCTTTTAGTAGGGCAGGACTGCGATTCAAGGCAGAACTTAATTGATTATCTCGAAGAAGAACAGTTGGACATAGACGAGCTGGAAAATGTCTTGAAAGAAATATTTGAAGGAGATGTAAATGTGCTTCAAAATGATGACGCGAATGAACGTTCAGATATACGAAGACTGATCCAGATTTATGATTATTTAAAATGGGGGAAAATAAAAGAGCCTTCTGACTAAAGCGCCTGTAAAACAGACACCGTACAGAAAACCCTTTAGAAAACAATAGTTTGTACCTTTGGCTGCAGCGTTTATAAACACCGAGCTTAACAGCACGTGATTTATTTTATGCAATTTCATGTAGCAGTATACAGGAAAATGCGGCAATTGTAAACAGAAAATAAGAAAAAGTGTAATTTTCCAGAAATCGGAGGGATTTTTAGGCTGCTATGCGATCTTTTTCATGGTATAATAAAAATTAGTTGAATTTACGGAAAATACTATGGAGGTACACTATGCTGAGTATCTATCTGGGGAAAATGGATGACGCGATCTACCATCCCCCGACCTATTTTGACAACCGATATGAGGATGAATGGATCACGGACGAGCTGTCAGTGGAAATGATCAGGGACGTGGACCGGTCGGAGGTGGTCAGCGCGCGGCTGATCGACAGTCCTGTGCTGGGACCTGTTTCTACAAGGGAATTGTCGGGGGGAGTCAAGACGTTGATGCTGATGGCATTTGACAGTACGGATAAAGTATTTAACGCATCTGTCTGCGGGGACAATTGCGCAAAATGGATTTTAAAGATTGGAGAGCTCCGGGATCTGACGATCAATCTCAGGCATATCATGGATTTTGGAACGGGCAGTTTTGAAGCTAAAATTCTGAATACCGGGGAAATGGTTCACGATATGACAGAATTTGTCAGTATTGCAGGGAGATATGTATAGGTGAGGGCGGATGAAAGGGAAGCATAGAATCATTATTCAGAATAATCGGCTGCATTATGAATTTGAAATTAAAAGGAATATCACCATCATCCAGGGAAACAGCGCCACCGGAAAAACGACCCTGATCAATATGCTGCGGCAGGCGGAAAATCTGGGGGCGTCCAGTGGAATCAACGTGGTTTGTGATGTGCCGTGCAGACTGCTGGATGGCCGGAATTGGAAATTGATCTTAGACAATTCATCGGGTAATATTTTTTTTGCGGACGAAGAAAATGCATTTATCAATACGGAAGAATTTGCGGCGGCCGTCCGTGGTTCTGATAATTATTTTGTATTGATCACGCGGGAGAACCTATATAATCTGCCGTACAGTGTGGAAGAAATTTATGGACTGCATTCTTCCGGAAAATACCATGACACAAGGAAGGTATATCAGGAAACATATCGGATTTATTCCAATGAGCAGAGTCTTCCGATAAGCCCGGTAAAAATCATTGCAGAGGATTCTAATTCGGGTTATGAATTTTTCAAATCAGTCAGCGATGAAAGCGGGATATCCTGCGTGAGCGCCGGAGGAAAATCCAATTTGTTCACCGTTCTGGACGAGACGGGAGAGGAAGAGGTCTGCATCATTGCGGACGGTGCGGCAATTGGCCCGGAGATGAATCGTTTGTATAATCGGGCTGTAAAAAAGAAAAATATCCATCTTTATTTACCGGAATCTTTTGAATGGATCATCCTAAATTCGGGTTTGACAGGAGGAAAAGAAATTCGGGAAATATTAGAAAAACCGGAAGAGTATATTGATAGTAAAGAGTATTTCAGCTGGGAGAGATATTTTGCCAGACTTTTGTCTGATGTGACAGAAGGGACTTATCTGAAATACAAAAAAGCAAAATTGAATGAAGTATATCTGCATGAAAAAAATAAGGAGATGATTCTTAAAAGTATAAAGGGGATACGATTTCTGATTTGATATTAAACACAGCCCCTGTGGGAGCGGAAAAAAATATAAGTATTGCTGTATGAATAAGTAATCAGCAGAATAATATCTCCGCCATTTCTCGATAAAATGACGGAGATATTCACAGAGAGAAAAGCACGGCATATATAAACAACAGCCGTATACAGCCATATATCAGCCCCCGAAGTCAATCTCCGTATGATGCACGGCGATCTCCTTAATAAAGTCGGCGGGTTCTCCCACAGTCAGCTTCTCCTGGATTGCCATCCAGTCCTCCTCCGAGGCAGCAGGAACGTAATATACATTGATCTTCGATACGTTGAAATCTCCGATCGGCAGCATTCCGGCTTTATCCAGCATGTATTTTCCATCAGCATCCAGCACGATACTCTGGATGGATTCTACATCATATTCCGCCTTGCTTTCATCATAGCCATAATTCAGCCAGATCTCATATTCCCGCTTTTCCGCCGTAGTGATCCCCATGCCGTTAGGACCATAGTCATTGACCTCTTTGACAATCTTCTCCGTCTGCTTTGCAGTTACATCCGCTTCAAACGACCAGGGGCCGTCCAGAGTACAGGTTTCCCAGGAATCGGACGCAGAGCTTCCATACCATGTGTAAATTTTTTTTACATTCATATTCCAATGGAAGGATTCCGGAATCACATCAGGAAATAAAAAACTGGTCTGATTGCCGTTTTCGTCTATACTGCCATGGCCAAAGGTAAAATCAACCCGGGCACTTCCGACAAAGGTATGCTCGTCAATATATTGACCATTCGCCTGCAGGGGAGTTCTCAGCGGCTGGTCTGTAAAGCCAAAGGTTTCGTCCGCATCTAATATGAAAAGATCTGGAATCTGCGAGGTCTGTACCAGTGTATTATTCAAAAGATAATCAGGAAATGCCTCCTCCGATTCAATCACAACAGTCATGTACAGCGCTTCCGTATTGCAGTAGATTTCAGACAGGGAGATCTTGATGCCGTCAACCACATTTTCGGCATCCTCAGCTTCCGGCATCTTCTGCACCTGCGTCTCATCGATATCCCTGTAATAGGACTGCTGATCCTCCACCTGCCCAAACAGATGCCCGATCAGCGGAAGCTGCGCCGCCAGCACGGGATTGGAAACAGAGAATACGATCAAACCGGCCATGCAGGCTGCCGCCGCGGTGAAGCCGCACAGAATTTTCGTGCGTTTCTTTTTCCGGGAATCCTTCCGGATCATATCCAGCTTTTCATTTACGATATTTTCCAGTTCCGTTTGCGGAACTTTGATCTCTTCAAACAGATTCTGCATACATGTAATCCTCCTTCAGATATTTTTTCAATTCCTCACGTGCCCGGCTTAAGTAGGCTTTGACACTTCCCGCCGGGATTTCCAGGACATAGGCGATCTCCTGGACCGACATCCCGCTGAAATATTTCAGAATGATGACGTTCCGATATTTTTCGGGAAGAAGTTCGATGGCGTTTCTAAGATCCCAGGTTTCCTCCAGGGAGATTCCCTCATACCGTTCGGGAATCTCCACCTCGTCAATGCTGTTGAAATAGACGATTTTTTTGTTGGCGTCCTGTGCGCAACGGATCAGGATGCGTGTGATCCAGGTCCGGAACCATTGAGGATTCTTCAATGACCGGATGTGCTGGTAGCCTTTCAGGATGGCCGTGCCGACCACATCCAGGGCATCCTGCTGGTTTTCCGTATAGATATATGCCATCTTGTAGAGATATTCCTGATTTCTGCGGATCAGTTCTCCGTAGGCATCGGCATTTCCGCGGATTGCTTTTTTGGCGAGCTTTCCTTCAAGCTCTGTTTCCAGCTCTTTTTTATCATTGTTTTTATTTCTGTGCACGTAAAACCACCTTCCTTTTTTCGAAATGTGCTTCGATGATAACCGGTTATACCTGTTAGACATCTATTACGGCTGATTGGTTACAATTATTTCAGATTTTTTATAAAAGGGCAAGGCTCGTTGTTTGTTATAAAAAACGTTACATGTCACTCTTTGACTAGGCGTGACATGTAATAAAAAAACACCCCAGATTATTCTGAGGTGCCAGTATTCCTGAGACGCTACACGGCTAGACCACCCAGTCAAAATCCGCATGGTTCGCGGAAGGCTGATGATCGGGGTGTCATTGCTCGCATATCTTCCTTCGTTACGCTCTTGATGTGACTGTGGAAAGGTTACTAAATTCAAGATAGTTTTTTTAATTCTGTTAATCTGACCTTCAGCATTTTCAGGATCCCGTTTTGTATTTGCAATATATTCGTAAATATTGTCTAATTCGCGTATTGCTTTAGGGTTGATTTTAACCTTGTATTTCTCCAAAATGCTTTTTCTCCAATTCTGCAAAAACTACTTCTGCGTCGATTGCCTCAGCTCCGTTAGCTATTTCCTGCTCGGATTCGTAGATCATTTGGTCGATGCGGTTAATGTTAGCAAATTTATCATATAATTCGCTGCTCATTACAACTAAATCGCTATATCCGTTTTTGGTAATAAAAATAGGCTCCTGCTGTTCATGTGCGATATTGGAAATCTCAGCTGTATTGCGTAAATCCTTAATAGGCATTATAAGCAGCATAGCGTTCACTCCTTTCCTGGACATAATTATGTGTAAGACACAACGAAAATCCGGATATCCAACTCTGCCCCTTGAAGTAAAAAGCCCTTTCCTGTATAATTTAGGAAAGCCCCGACGCACCGGTTCACTACCATTACAGGAAGGAGCGCACACTATGGGAACATTTTTGAACAGCACGGTTCCGTTCAACGCATATCAGGCAACAGCATCCGGAACCTATTTTGTCGATAAAACCTCTTTACTCAATGAGCTTCTGCCTGCAATCGGAACGGAAGAACGCTTTTTCTGCATTACCAGGCCCAGGCGTTTTGGCAAAAGTGTTATGACAAATATGATTGCCGCGTTTTTGGGAAAAGCTGCTGACGCAGAAAATATATTCAAAAATCTGAATATCTCCTCCTCAGAATTTTACACAGAGCATTTAAACCGGCATAATGTGATCTACATTGACTTTAGTGAAATGCCGAGAGACTGTGCAAATTATCAGCAATATATTGACCGCATCCAAAATGGGATTAATTCCGATTTGGCAGAAAGCTACCCGGATATTCCGATCGATCCGGATCAAGCGGTCTGGGATATCCTTACAGATATTTTCCAGAAAACAGGACACAGATTTATTTTTGTTATGGATGAATGGGATGCCGTATTTCACATGTCTTTTATCACAGAAAAAGAGCGGATGGATTATCTGCTTTTCCTGAAATCCTTACTGAAAGGAAAAGTGTATGCGGAACTGGTATATATGACGGGGATCCTGCCGATTGCGAAATACTCCGATGGCTCGGAACTGAATATGTTTCAGGAATATAACATGGCAACCAGAGCTCGGTTCAGCAAATATTTTGGTTTTACGGATATAGAAGTTGATGAACTGTATCGTATTTATATGAGAATTGCGGATAATCCATGGATCACGCGCGAAGATCTGCAGATATGGTATGATGGATATCACACAAAGGGCGGTGTCAAGCTTTATAATCCGCGCTCCATTGTTTGTGCTTTAACTGATAATGAACTGGCAAATTACTGGACCAGCTCCGGCACGTATGATTCTATTTTCGGATATATTAAGGACAATATCGCAGATGTACAGGAGGATCTGGCCCTGATGTTCGCGGGTGAGGCAATTCCTGCGGATATTCAGGAATATGCGGCAACCTCCCTGCTGCTGGAAACAAAAGATGAAATATATTCCGCAATGGTCATATATGGCCTTCTTACTTTTGAAGACGGCTGTGTATCCATTCCCAATAAGGAGCTGATGGACAGCTATGCTTCCATGATGAGGAGAGAAAAGTCACTGGGATATATTTATAATCTTGCAAATATATCCAGAAAAATGCTTACGGCAACATTGGATTCAGATACGGAAATTATGGAGGAAATTCTTGAATACGCGCACAATACGGAATCCCCCATATTTACTTACAACAGCGAAATTGAATTATCTGCGGTAGTCAATCTGGTCTACCTGTCCGCGCGTGACAAATATCGTGTCGAACGCGAAGATAAAGCCGGGAAAGGGTATGTTGATTTTATTTTTTATCCGGAGCGAAAGAATGCAGATGCGATCATCCTTGAATTAAAGGTGGATGATACGCCGGAAGCTGCTATCCAGCAGATCAAAGATAAGGATTATGCTCTGCGATTGAAAGGGAAATTGGGCGAAAAGCCGAAGTATACCGGGCGGATACTTGCCGTAGGGATCGGCTATGATAAAGAAACCAAAGTACATTCCTGTAAAATAGAAATTTTGTAATGCAGCGCCGGATCAATGCAATGTAAGGAAAACGGAGGCGAACCATGCTGGAAGTATCGAATATCAAAAAGAGCTATAGAAGAAAAAACGTACTGGAGCATATCAGCTTTCGTGCGGACTGCGGAGAGTGCGTGGCGATCATCGGCAGGAACGGCTGCGGCAAGACGACTCTGATGCAGATTCTGGCAGGCGTCATCCGGCCGGACGAGGGCGGACTCCGCTATTTCGGGAAGGACCCTCTGAGCAAAATGAAATATTTTCAGAAGTTCTGCGGCTATGTCCCCCAGGAGCTGCCGCTGATGGAGGAATTATCCGTGAAGGATAATCTGAGACTGTGGGGCGTGCGGGGAAGAAAAGAGGACCGGGAGCTGATCCGCGAGTTTCAATTGGAGGAATTGATGCATACTACAGTCGCAAAACTGTCAGGCGGTATGAAGCGCAGGCTCAGTATTGCGTGTGCGCTGGCCGAGTGGCCGCCCATTTTGCTGTTGGATGAGCCGAGCACGGCATTGGATTTATATTCCAAAGAAAATATCAGAGGCTGGATCAAAAAGTATTGTGAAATGGACGGCATTGTGGTGATGACAACACACGATGAGAAGGAAATCCTGTCCAGCGACCGATGCCTGCTGATGAAGGAAGGGAGGCTTCGTGAGCTGACAAAGAAAGAGATGGATATAGATGATATAAAGGGAATGCTGGCGTAAAAAGGAATAATAAGGCAGAAAATAGTAGGGAGGAGAAAGAAAATGAGTATGAGATTTGACCCAGTAACAGGAGAAAAGATTCAGCAGGAAAGCGAGCCGCAGCAGAATCAGGCCGCGGCTTCAGACACGGCTCCAGGCGGAAGCGCTCAGGGAACAGACGGTTCAGAGCAGGCCGGACAGTCATATTTTTATCAGCAGGCTGCGCCTGAACAGCCGCCGAAAAAGAAAAAAGCAGGCCCGATACTTGCTGTCATAGCCGTTCTGCTCGTGCTGGCGGCGGGCGCGGTGGTCTGGGCTGTGAAGAGCGGCCTCTTTTCCAGCAATTCCGCAAAGGTTCTGGCGGCAATCACCAACACGGTCCGGGATACGGGCGACCTGACGGGAGCCTTTCGGTTTGGAGATATCCTGCTGTCGGATGAGTCTACGCTGACGGTCAGCACGGAGTCCCCGGATTTTGGCATGGAGCTGCAGCTTCTGCACGGAAACCCCAGGAAGCAGATGCTTGGCAGCATGGATATTTCCGGCTTTATGGATGTAGATTTTCAGGTGGAGCTGACAGAGGAAGAACTGATGGTTCAGGTTCCTTCCGTGGCGGATTATATTTTCACTTACAATTATAAAGAGCCGAAAAGCGGCTACCTGAACGACTATTACGGGAATAGCCTGGACGATATCGACGAGCTGCTGGAAGCCATTTACTCCCCCGAGGAGCAGGCGGAGCTGGACACGGATCTGGCAAAGACGATCGCCGAGGAGTGCGGTAAGCTGGAATTTGAAAAGGCTTCTCCAGAAGAATTTGAGGTGGATCGGGAAAAGCGGAAATGTACGGGAATCTCGACCACGGTGCCCCGTGAAAGCCTGGAAACGATCTATGATGAATTGGAGGACGCGGTCCGGGACAGCATGGAGAGTGCCTATGGGTACGGCGCTTACGAATATGACATGTATACGGAATACTATTTTGACGAGATCGAAGAGAGTATTTCGGAAATGGAAGATGTGGATCTGACATTTTTTATCTATGAAAAGAAGCTTGCATGTGTCCGCATTGAGATTGAGGATGAAGAAGCAGAGCTGCGGTTTCTCGGCGGAGATACCCGGATGCAGAATATGCAGTTCCTGATCGATGGGGAGGAAATGCTGAGGATCGAGGGCGAAAAGGAAGACTCCACGGAAGTAAAAACGGTATTCATGGAGGGAGAAGAGGCGGTCAGCCTGGAATATAACCGGAAGACCGGAGCGCTGGATATCAGCGCCGATGCCGGCAGGACGGTCATATCGGGAAATGTATTTCTGGACAAGGACAGCTTCAAGGTCTCCATGGACCGCATCATGACGGAGGGGCAGCCTGTGGATCTGACCTTCGGCATGACCATTGAAAAAGGCGCTTCCTTCCAGGAATTTGATGGAGAAGAATTTGATATCGGGCAGGCGTCAGTGGAAGATATTCAGGCGCTGCTCCTGGAATTGAATCTGTTATGAGAACATTTTTCATCTATTTATTTCTTGAATATAAAAAGAGCGTGAAGGTTTTGCTCAAATCCACGGCCAGCCTGCTTTTGGCGGCGGTGCTGCTGCTGGGCGGCGCCGCTGTGTTAAGCCATGTGTTTTTCGGCTCCCGGATGTTTCAGGCGATCGATGTGGGAGTGGCCGTGCCGGAGGGAGAAAAGGAGACAAAGGCGGTGCTGCGTTTCCTCTCTGCCATGGAGAGCGTGGAATCCGTCTGCAATTTCCGGTATCTCCGGGAGGACGAGGCAATGGAAAAGCTATATGAAGGAGAGGTTCAGGCAGTCATTGTACTGCCTGAAAGCCTTTATGAGGATATGTATTCCGGAGAGAAGGGAAGGATTGCCGTGTATCTGCCGGAGGATCCTCCGCTCCGTGTGCAGGTGTTCCGGGAGTTGCTGGCAGACGGGGTGTCATTGCTTACAACAGCAGAGGCGGGAGTGCTTGCGGCCAGCGATCTGGCGGGAACTGACGCGATCGCGTATGGTGAACGGGATGAGACCGGATTTCCCAAAATGAAGCCCTACGAGGCGGCGAACTTTATTTCTTATGAGTATATTCAGTGCGCGCTGGGCAGGGATAATATGTTTGACGAATATGTGCATTCTCCTTTGGGGCAAATGGACCTGTATCAGTATTATTTTGCCGCGGCGGTCTCGGTCCTTCTGCTGATGAGCGGGCTGAACTACAGCTTTTTATATCAGGGAAACAGCCGGGCAGTGGAGCAGAAGCTGCGTGTCATGGGGCTGGGGACTGTGAAGGCTTCGTTCATCAAAATCCTCGTCATGGCAAATGCGTCATGGCTTCTGGCAGCGGCTTCGTATCTGGCTGGATGCCTGTTTTCCAGATGGGGAAAATTCGATTTTATCTGGTTCCACGGGCTGGTGCTGCTTCTGCTCATCCCGGTCAGCATCGGGGCGGCGGTTTATTTCCACGCGGTCTATTCCGTATTTGGAAAAGGGATGCAGGGGGCGGTGTTTCTGCTTTCGGTCAATGCGGTGATGGTTTTGTGCTCCGGTGTGGTCATTCCCTCGGCGTATCTGCCGGAAGCGGTTGGGAGAGCGGGACAATATCTGCCGCTGAATTTTCTGCATCAATACTGTGCGGAAGTGTTTTTCTAAGGAGGCAATCTTCTCATGGCACAATATAAGATATGGTATGCGCTGCAGCTGAAAGCATGGCTCAAACGGAAAACCTCGTGGCTGCAGGTTCTGGGTATGATCCTGCTGGTGCTCCTGACCGCCCGGATTCATTTGCCTGACGCGGACAATACAAGAGTCGGCATCTGCGGCACGGCGGATGAATATGCAGACAACGTTTTGGAAAGCCTGCGGCACAGAGACAGTATATTCGAATTTATCGAATACTCGGACGAAGAGACCATGCGCCGGGATATGGTATCGGGCAGGATCGAATGCGGATTTCTTTTTCCGGAGGATTTTCAGGAACGGGTTTGGGAGGATCGGCTAAAAAACTCCGTAACCTATATCTGCACGCCCTTTTCCGCAAAAGGACTGGTAGCTCAGGAGACAGTTTATGCGGCATTTTTTGAAGGCTACAGTAAAAAAATACTGATCGGCAGTGAAGAAAAAATGTATGGAAGAAGCAGCGAAAATCTGACGGAGGCGCTTCTGGAAAAAAGAGACGGTTACCTGTATGACAGCGAGATGTTCCGCATGGATATCATAGAAACTGCGCAGTCCCAGAGGGAGGCAGGCGCATCCGGGGAAGCCCGGCCGGTACAGGGGATGACAGGGCTGTTTCTCTTTGCGATTCTGTGGATGGCTCAGGGGAGGAAGTTCGGCGGGAACGGAAACGGTGTGCTGTCTGCCCTGGATCGGAGACGGCGGCGGAGGTTCCGGTATCTGGGATGCCTGGCGGAAGCCACTGTTCCGGCCATGGCGGGAATACTCCTTATCTTGTCGGCGCCGGGACACCGGGGGATCGGGACAGAGATCAGCAGCATGATCCTGTTTGTTCTGGTGTGCAGCCTCTGGGTGCCTGCTGCGGGCAGCCTGTTTCACAACAGTACGTCTTTTGCCGGATGGACTTTGACGATCCTGCTGGTTCAGATGGCAGTCTGCCCGGTATTCGTGGATCTGGCGGAGTATGTGCCGGCGCTGAGGGTGATCCGGTGGGGATTTCCGCTGGGGTGGCTGGGGTGATCATGGCGATGGAAAATTGCCTTTTAAAACGCTTATTTGAGGCTTGCATGATAAGCGGAAGGCGGAAGCCGTGAGGAAAATGTGGATGAATCACTGGAAAGTCGTGAGGAAAATGTGTAATATAATTTAAAAAGTCATGCCTGAAATGTGATAAATATACAAGAAAGTCATGACTAAAATGTGACTGATATGAAAAAAGTCGTGAGGAAAATGTGATAGAATTTATGAAAAGTCGTGAGGAAAATGTGTATAAAACATTGAAAAACTGCGTAAAATATGGTATGAATAAAGGGAGCATCCTGAATGGGCTTATGAATGTATCTGTACGGACATCGACAGATATCAATGAGTCCTGAATGGGAACCGGAAGAGGTGAGCGAGCATATGTACCGTAAATTAATCGAACGATTGAAGCTGTGGAAAGAGGATGAGAACCGGAAGCCGATGATCATACGGGGCGCGAGACAGGTGGGAAAGACCTGGCTTATGAAGGAATTTGGGCGGACGTGCTATGAGAGCTGCGCGTATATTTCTATGGATGAGAATGAGATCATGGAAAATGTATTCCGCGATGCGTTTGATATTGAACGGATCCTTTCGGCATTGGAGATCGCCGCCGGATTTAAGATCATTCCCGGGAAAACGCTCCTGATCTTCGACGAGGTTCAGGAGATTCCCAGAGCGCTCAAGTCGCTGAAATATTTTTGCGAGGAGGCGCCCGAGTATCACGTGATCGCTGCCGGTTCTCTGCTGGGAGTGGCGCTCCACGAGGGCACGTCCTTTCCGGTAGGGAAGGTGGATTTCTGTGACCTGCATCCCCTGAACTACCAGGAGTTCCTGTGTGCCTGCGGGGAAGAGCAGCTGGCAGAGCTTCTGGACTCGGAGGATCACTGTCTCATCACGAATTTTAAAAATAAATACATTGATTATCTGAAATATTACTATTATATCGGAGGTATGCCGGAGGCGGTTGCCGCGTATGTGAGCGCCAGGGATCTGAAGCGGGTTCGGAGCGTGCAGAAACGTCTGCTCACTGCCTATGAAAATGATTTTTCAAAGCACGCGCCGTCGGATATTGTAACAAGGATCCGGATGCTCTGGAACTCGATCCCCACGCAGCTTGCAAAGGAAAACAAGAAGTTCCTGTACGGCCTGATCCGCGAAGGGGCGAGGGCGAGAGAGTATGAGGTGGCGCTCACATGGCTGACGGACTGCGGGCTCATCCATAAGGTTCACCGTGTGAAAAAGCCCGATTATCCGCTGCGGGCGTATCAGGATTTTCAGGCATTTAAGCTGTTTGTTCTGGATGTGGGGCTTTTGGGTGCTATGGCAGGATTAAACGCGAAGCTGATCCTGGAAGGAAACCGCCTGTTTGAAGAATTTAAAGGGGCGCTGACGGAGCAGTATGTACTGCAGCAATTGGTGACGGATGAGGAAAACGACATCTTTTACTGGACTTCGGACACGGCAAAGGCTGAGATCGAT
>CATLCV010000136.1 GCA_949893755.1 uncultured Lachnospiraceae bacterium
AAATTATTAAGGGGTGGGATGGATATGAGCAAGTATTCCAAAATGGTTGAGAGCAATCAGAAAGCAAGCAAAGAGAAAATAGATTGCGCTATGAAAGCAATCAAAGAGATGTTGGACAAGGAAGAGCAGCTTTTGGTCTGCGAACTGGTGCGGAAAACAGGATTGTCACGGGCCTTCTTTTATAAGAATCCGATAGTAAGCAAATTTTTAAATGAAGCAAGGCGGCAGCAGGAGGGGAAAGTATTCCACCAGAAAAAGAAAGTGATATTGGATTATGCGCTGGAACGGCAAAATGAACTGATTAAGATGGAGTATGAGAAGTCCCAGAAAGAAAATAAGGATTTAAAAGCGGAGAATGAAAAATTAAAAAAGGCATTGAAGCGAAAAGATGTAGCTTTTATTAAGGGATTGTAACCAATGATGTCATCGATTGTTTACATAAAAACTGCTATATTATGGTAAAACCTTATAACATGAATTAAAAAAATTATTGCTTTGCATTATATTTTGGAAAATTCATGCTATATTTAATTGCTCACGGATTTAATCAAAAAGAGGGTCTAATTCCCCGCCGCTTGCGGCGGGGTGGTTCATTTTGGATATATCTAAAAATGGCTTGTTGTTTCTGCTGTTGTTTCCTGCTTCAAAGTTTTGCTATTCAAAATGTATTTGGTATGGTATAATAACTTTCTCAGGGGAGAATAAGTGTAGGTTTGCACCTATGATAGAAGGGAGTATAATGAATAAAATAATAAAATTTAAGAGGGATGGACTGATTAATCTGCATTTCTTTATGGAAAATATGAATTATACAATTGTTGCTGCTTCTTACAATGAATGGGAAGAACAACAGCTTTCCTATCTTGAATGTGATTTCAGCTCTAAAAATTTTACTACCATGAGTTTATGCTTGTGGTGTATACGGCATCATATCCAGTATCAATTTGTTTATCCGGTTACTATAGTAAGTATTTTTAAGAACCCGTATAAATACATAAAGTTTTTGGAACTCAAAAGAAAATTGAAAGAGCCAGAATTGCTAATGATGTAATGCTATCATATTGTTGTGCTCTATAAAAGATAAGTATTATGGTTCTGTAAAGTAATTGATTATTCTCTCTAAGAGTCAGCTTCTGAATGTCGAAATTCAGAAGCCGTAAGAGCAGAGCAGTACAGTGTACAGTCGTGTCAGGAAACTGGAAGGATAACAGTCAGTTGGACAGATGCAAAGTACCAAAGAATGGGGGGGGGTAATGCTACGGGAGGGAAGGCGGCTGCGTGTGGCAATATTCTCAGAAGAAACTTATTCCATACGTAGTGATTGGAGTAATAAGAGAATTGATTCGGAGAAGAAAAGTGGAGGATACACAGAGGTCATCCAATTGATTAGCCACATGGGGAGCCCGGTGTGGGAAAGCCGCACGCCGGATTCTACTGGGGGCGTGTCCTGCGAGGGACGCGTCTACCAACTAAAGCCGCATGCCGGGTTCTGGGAGGTACATACCTCGTAAGGGGTATGTCTACTCGACCACTTGAAGAGCAAAAAAACAAAAAAGTTAGAAATTTTATTGTAGAAACTTGTCGAATATGCTAAAATTATAATGTGGCGATAGATTTTGAGTACAGGTAATAAATTTCCGGAAGGGATTTTATTGCCTTTTTTTGATGGAATAAGTATAAAGTAACTTGTTGTGCTAGTTAATTCAGCTTTGTAAAATCAATATATTGGTTGGACGCAGAGATAATACACTATTCATTGAATTGAAGTCTATATGAACCATAACAAGGCGAAAGTTCTTATTCTAAAATGCAAGATAATTTGGTTAAAGAACAGCCATCAAATTAATATTTAGTATTTTATGGTATGCGGACACGATATATTGATATGGCTATTGGGATTTGACTAGCACAATAGATTAAAGTATATCTAAAATGTCTTAGGAGTTTTGTAATAATGAATGAAAATAAAGGGAAGATGTTGTTGAAATGGGTTGGGCGAATAGTTGTTTGTTTTATTTTAATAATTTTTTTATGGTTTATATTTGGAAGATTCAAGTCATCGATGATGGTTTTTTTAACAAAAAATTTTAAACTAGAAGATGAACTAGCCAAGTATGAAAATACGATTTCTGTTATTTTTGGCATACTTGATATAGCTCTTTCAATAGTAATCTCAGTAATTATACCCATAAAAATGGAAAAAAGAGAGGATTTTCCACAGATAGTAATCATTCCAAATCAAACTTATAGATCGAATATGAGCGGAATAAAAAAAGAAAAACAAATTGATTTCGATAATAAGATAGAACTGGGGAAGAAACAAACTAAATATAGGATTATTTATGCAAAAATAGTAAACACGGGTAAAAGTATGATTTCAGAATGCTGTATTAATGGGCAAACGATTACTTTTTTATTATATCCGGATAATGAAATTCCATTATATTTAATTTTATATGACTTTGATAAGGGGAAATCATTTGATTATGAATTGAAGTATTCCGTTCAAGATACTAACAATAATTTATATAATGGTATATATTGTATGCGACTGGATCTAAAAAAAGGAGTTGCTTCATTTCATATACGAAAAAAACTAAAAAGGAGATTATTGAATAATGCGCTATCGAATTTGTGATCATGTTAAAATTTCAGAAGAAAATGGAGAGAATGATATCTATAGAAAGTTTAAGTTTCAATTTGATAATTTACTTAATGCAGATACTTATCCTACGAATGATAAAGAATTTGTAGATTTGTATGTAGTTGATGAGGAATTTGAAAAATCTTTGTCTGGATTTTTAAACTCTATTCGTAATGCAACGAGATTTTGCGTTGGTTATACAGGGATTGGTAAAACGACTTCTATTCGGCATTGTCTTGAACTTGGAGTAAGTAATGTAACACGTTTAAAAACCAAATCAAGACGTTTTAACAATAAATATATCATTATTTTTCCTACTTTTTTTGATGGTACTAGGGAGCAAGCTGAATGGAAATCTTCTGATCTTGTAGGGCGTGTAGCAGCGGTCTGTACTTCGTTAGAAGATGCGCACCCTGATTTACACCAAATAATGAGAAATCCTAAAGACAGAGAATTGTTTTACAAATTTATTCAAAATCATACGCCCAGAATTTTAGAAACAGAAAATGATATTGCTTTGAGTCAGTTGTCACATGAGGATGAAATTAAAGAAAAATTACAGTATGCGCAGAATAATTATCCATTTGAATATATTGCTAATAAACTAAAATACTATATAAAGTGTGAATATTCTATTTATGATCGTTTAGTTATTATATTAGATGATGTGGAGACGTTACCTGAGAAACAGCAAGATAAGGTGATTAGAGACTATTTACATCTTTATGAATGTATGAATAATACAGATTTTCCGAACGATTCGGAATATCGGATTAATTTGCTGATTTCTATGAGACCTCATACTTTGAGAATGTATCAAAAAAATGGATTCAATGCTACATATAGAAGATTGGAAGCATTTCCAATAGCGACGAATACAGTTTTAAAAAAGAGTGCAGTAGAATTAAATGTATTATTTGAAAAACGTTTTAATTATTATACTTCTTTATCAACAAAAGAGATTGGAAACAAAGAATCTTGGGAGGACTGTTATAATGAGTTGATGCGTCTTAATGATGCGTTTGATGGAAAATATAAAAAAATGATTCTGAATTTATGTTTTATGAATGTTCGAGAAGCGTTATCAGTATATTCAAAAATATTTGCAAATAGATTTTGGATACAAGGAAATCGTTTGAGAGAAGTATATTTTTCAGTGAACCCGCGCCATTATCATTTTAATAATATTAATGTTATTCGGGCCATAGGTTGTAATAACTCTGCTGTATTTACAGGAACTGAAGATTCTGTTATTCCGAATTTGTTTTTGTCTACAGAAAGCAAAGATTATAGTATTTATTGTTTACTTGTAATGCAATATTTCATTTTACATGCACAGGAAAAAGAGGGGACAGTGGAAATAACATATGGGCTAGACGCTGAAAAAATAAATAATATTCGTCAACATTGGTCTTTATTACTAGGTAAAGAAACTGAGCAAAATTTATATAAAGCATTAGTACATCTTTTTGAGGTGAAAATATTAAGAAAATCTATTGAAGATATAGATGACATTTCCACAATAGATACAGAAGAATCTTTGGACGATAATAGCAAACTTTATATCTCGCCTTTGGGGCATGAACTTATGGATATGTTGGATTGTGATAGTGTTTTACTTGAAATGTTGCGAGAATGTGCATGGCGAGAATATGATGGACGAGAAGATTCATATAATCGTCAGTCTAGCTATGAACTGTTAATGCAGAAAGAACAGTATAAAATTTTTTTAGACCTATTAGAGTATATAGATTATCTTCGTGAACAGGAAGAAAAAATATTTTTTGAGCCAAATAAAAAAATTGATTTGTCTGCATATAGAATGGCGTTTGGTTCGACTCTTATTGTATCAAAATTAATGCATGGAGTGGAGAATTCTCTCAGATTTTCTGGTATTATAGGTATGCCTTTAGTTTTTGATAAATTTCAAAGGATTAATACACGTATTGATGAAAGCTGTCGGAAGTTACAAGAAAATCCGTAGAGTATTGTTTGGTGACATTTTACAAACCTTTGAATATAATGCCACCATTTTACAACTTTTAGATGATATTTAAACTGTAATGATTTCGAGTTAGGTACGCTATAATGTGAAAAAGCCGTAAAATCATACTTTCGGCAAAATGGGATTTGTCAATAGTTTACCTAATTAGGTATGTCGCAGTTTTACATAAAATACCAATTTCCGAAGGGTTTCAAAGATTAGCGTACCTAACAAAAAGCGTTACAGTTTAAATAAAAATACGGTACAAGGTTCTTTCTATGTAAGCAGAAAATAATCTGTACTTGTTCAAAACCATCAGCATTTGTTAAACTGCTCCTTACTTAGCGAGAACTGATTTATTGTAAGAGTAGAATTCATTTGTATTTTGACAAAAAAATCCACCCAACTGTTTCTGATAAGTGGATTCACTCTTTGGGCGATTTGTGCGACAGGATTCCGATATGGATTCTGACCATGGCAATAGTTCCAGGAGAGTTTCTTTTGAAGGAAACGGACCTAATTGTGTTATACGTTCCAGTATGTAAGCCAGATAGTCATATGGTTTCAGACCATTCAATAGCGCCGTCTCTATGGTGCTGTATACGGTCGTGCTGACCTAGGTTCCTTTGAAGTGCTTTTGGAAAACAGCCAGTTGTGGCGGTTATGTGCTTAAAAACATAACCGGGATAACTGGCTGTTTCACGAAAGTATACATGGAGCATAAGCAAGTGCGATTGCGTATAGCATTACAGAAACAGCACTTTTGAATGGGTTGAAGCCCTACAACTACTGATGTATGTACTTGAAAAAATGAAAAATTTTGACGCATTTTCAGAGAAAGATGAGATGAAAGAACTTCTGCCATGGTCCTTCAGTATTTCAGAGAATTGTCGTAGCAAACTGAAAAATTAGATAGCGAAACTTCCCCTGATGAATTACTAGGGGATTTTTTGTTTTGTTAAGGTACGGATTATTACCTACTTGTTCAAATTAGGTGTGCTATGGATTTCCTAACCCCTTTGATTTTTCTGGATTTTTGAAGGTAAGTGCTTAATTTAAGTTAAGGGTGGATTGTGAACCATTCCCCAATGTGCAATAATAATTAAATTTGAAGAATAGCATATCTAACAAAAAACGTTACAAATTTAAGTATATTTACAGAAATATAGGTATAAATTGCTTATTATTTATTAGGAACAATATACCTAAAAATGAAAAGCCGCTTAGTAGGAGGTCATAATTCTATACTGAAAAGGACATCATAAACAATGTGTATCGTGTAAAAAGCTTGATTTTTCACTACTTCTGAGACATAGGTACATATATTGGCCATATCCGGTCTCCACATGTCTTTTCTCGGAACCGGATTTTACAAGCTGCTGCGAAAATCCGGCCTGTCATTTCTGCAGGCGGGTCTTGCCGGGATCTTGTTTTTGCTGCTGTATACGCTGATGATCGGGTGGGGTGTGTCCAGTCTGCGGGCGCTGGTCATGTTCCTGGTGCGGATCGGAGCGGACATGTCCGGAAGGACCTACGATCTGCCAACCAGCCTGGCCGCTGCCGCGGCAGTGGTGGCGCTGTGGCAGCCTCTGTATTTGCTGGATGCCGGTTTCCTGCTGTCCTTCGGGGCGATCCTGGGGATCGTGCTGGTGTATCCGGTGCTGGATGGATTTCATGCGGCCCCAAGGTCATTGTGCGCCGGGCTGTCCATTCATCTGATGCTGCTTCCGGTGATGCTGTATTACTACTTTGAATTTCCACTGTATTCCCTGCTGCTGAACCTCCTGGTGGTTCCGCTGATGTCTGTGGTCCTTGGCGCGGGGATTGCCGGCTCGGCGCTGTCTATGCTGTGGGCAGGCGGGGGAATGGGGATCCTGCAGGTCTGCAAAGGCATCCTGTGGGTTTATGAAAGGGCCTGCGGGATGTCCATGGAGCTACCCGCTGCCAGGATCGTGACTGGCCGGCCCGGAAACATATGGATGGCAGTCTATTATATTGTTCTGCTCGGCGGATGTACGGCCGGGCTGGCTTCCATCCGGTCCCGAAAGCAAAATGAAAAAGAACCGTGGGGAAAATCGCAGGAAAGAGAGAAAGAAGAGACCAGAAACATCATGCGTGAAACATGCTTCGTAAGAACTGTCATGGTGGTCTTGCCGGCTGTTTTTTGCCTGATCTGTGCGTGCAGCCATGGAAAGCGGGGAGAACTGCAGGTTGTCATGCTTGACGTGGGTCAGGGGGACGGACTGTATATCCGAACGCCTTCCGGCAGGCATTATCTGATCGACGGCGGAAGCACGGATGTGTCAAAGGTGGGAACCTACCGGATCGAGCCCTTTTTAAAATCCCGGGGGGTCCGCGAACTGGATTACGTGTTCATTTCCCACGGGGACGCGGACCATATCAACGGGGTGGAGGAGCTTCTGGAAAATCAGGCTATGGGAATCCGGATCCATACACTGGTACTGCCGGATGAGCAGGTGCTGGACGAGGCGCTTCTGGAGCTGGCGAAAAAGGCGGAGGACTATGGAACAAAAGCTGTGACGATCCGGAAAGGGCAGCAGGTTCAGGACGGCGGGATGACGCTCACCTGTCTGGCGCCTGCCGCGGATTACGGCGGAGAGATCGGAAACGCCTCATCCATGGTGCTTGCTCTGAAATACCAGGAATTTGATATGCTCTTTACCGGAGATGTGGAAGGGGACGGAGAATACGCGCTGACAGAAAGCGGGGATTTACCAAAATGCGATATCCTGAAGGTGGCCCATCACGGATCGAAAAATTCTACATCGAATGCATTTCTGGAAAAGACGGATCCGGCCATTGGATTTATTTCCGCAGGACGGAACAACCGATACAGCCATCCCCACCAGGAGACATTGGAACGGCTGAGACAGCTTGGGTGCCGGCTGTTCAGTACCCAGGACTGCGGGGCGGTAACGGTGAAAACCGATGGAAGTAAGATGGAGATGGAAGGGTATTTGAGAATAGAGGAGATCCCTCCGTAAATGTGTAAAACAGTCTTAGTTCTTATCGTGTTCAATAAAAAATCAACAAATGCAACTATTTAGTAGTTGCATTTTAACCAAAAATAGTATATGATAATAGAAAGGAAAAAATATGAGCAAAAGAGAAAAGCTTACAAAGAGACTGCTGACGATTCCCAGTGATTTTACATATGCGGAATTACAGAAGGTACTGAATGACTATGGATTCCAGGAGTTTACAGGCGGAAGGACAACGGGATCAGCTGTAAAGTTCCTGAACGAAAAAACCGGTGAAAAGATTTATATTCATAAGCCGCATCCGGGAAGCATTGTAAAGCAATATGTATTACAGGAAGTGGCACGTATGATAAGGAGGAGACGTCGATGAAGAATTGTATGGAGTATAAGGGATATTTTGGTTCGATCGAGTATTCGGATGAGGACCGCTGCTTTTATGGAAAGGTACTGGGAATCAAGAGCCTGATCTTATTTGAGGGAACGAATGTGCAGGAATTGGAGGATTCCTTCCACCAGATGCTGGATGAATATCTGGAGGACTGCCGGGAAGCGCAGGTGGAGCCGGAAAAGTCTTATAAAGGAAGCTTCAATATCCGCGTGGCTCCGGCCCTTCACAAAAAGGCGGCGATCTGTGCCGCCAGTGAGGGGATTTCGCTCAATTCTTTTGTAGAACATGCAATCAGCGCATATGTGAGGAAATGCTTTGCAAAATAGAACGTTTTCCTATATAATATAGAAGCTATGAAAAGTTTGAATGAAGATTTAAAGACAGGACAATTGCAGCAGATCTTTCTTCTGTTCGGAGTAGTGGGCTATCTGATTTGGCAGTTCTGGGACCGTCTGACCAGGGCTGTGGTTCCCGAAGGGGACACGATGAATTATGCCTGTTATGAAGGGAAGGGCATTGAGATCAGGGAGGTCATCGACCTGGCGGAGACTATGCCGTTTTTTGCGGAGCGAAGGCTGATCGTGTTTGAGAACTCGGGATTCTTCAAAAGCGGCGGGACAGATCTGGCGGATTATATCAAGGAGCTGCCGGAGACCACCAGCTTCCTTTTCGTGGAAAATGAAGTGGACAAGCGGAGCAAGCTGTATAAGGCCGTGAAGGCCAGGGGACGCGCAGTCGAGCTAGGCTTTCAGGATGAAGCGACCTTGAAGCGCTGGGTGGCCGGGCTGATCCGGAAGGAAAACAAGCAGGTCAGCGAGCAGACCATCGTATATTTCCTGAATAAGACAGGGACCGATATGGAGAATATCACGAAGGAGCTGGAAAAGCTGTTCTGCTATACCTTCGGCCGGGACGCGGTCACCAAAGAGGATGTGGACGCAGTCTGCGTGACCCAGATCACCAACCATATTTTCGAGATGGTGGATGCGGTGGCACAGAAGAAACAGAGAAAAGCGCTGGAGTTATATTATGACCTTCTGGCCCTCAAGGAACCGCCCATGCGGATCCTGTTTTTGATGATCCGGCAGTATCGGATCCTGCTCCAGGTGAAAGGACTTTTGAAAGCCGGATATGGGAGAAAAGAGATTGCCTCCAGGGCCGGGCTGCACCCGTTTGTGGCCGGAAAGTATATGGACCAGGCGAAGCATTTCCCGGGCCGGGAGCTAAGGGCCATCATGGAGGAAGGTGCCGAACTGGAGCAGTCCGTAAAGACCGGAAGGCTGACCGACCACCTGGCAGTGGAATTGTTTCTTGTGAAATATTCTTCGTAGCTGTTCAGCACAGGACAGCCCATTTACCGCGCTGTCTGTACGAAAGCAGATATTATTCGTCGTGATTGAGGAGGAAGAGACGTGGCAGAGATAGAACAGAGTAAAATACGGAATTTTTGTATTATTGCCCATATAGACCATGGGAAATCCACACTGGCGGACCGGATCATCGAGAAGACCGGGCTTCTGACCAGCCGGGAGATGCAGTCCCAGGTGCTGGACAACATGGACCTGGAGCGGGAGCGGGGCATCACCATCAAGGCCCAGGCGGTGCGCACGGTCTACAAGGCAAAAAACGGAGAAGAATACATTTTCAATCTGATCGATACGCCGGGGCATGTGGATTTTAATTACGAGGTTTCCCGGAGCCTGGCAGCCTGCGACGGGGCGATCCTGGTGGTGGACGCAGCCCAGGGGGTGGAGGCTCAGACCCTGGCAAATGTCTACCTGGCGCTGGATCATGACCTGGATGTCATGCCCGTGATCAATAAGATCGATCTGCCCAGCGCGGAACCGGAGCGGGTCAAGGAGGAGATTGAGGACGTGATCGGCATTGACGCCCAGGAGGCGCCCCTGATCTCCGCAAAGACCGGGCTGAATGTGGATGACGTCCTGGAAGAGATCATCCGGCAGATCCCGGCGCCCGAAGGCGATCCGCAGGCACCGCTGCAGGCGCTGATCTTTGATTCCGTGTATGATTCCTATCGGGGCGTGATCGTGTTCTGCCGGATCAAGGAAGGACAGATCCGCAAAGGGACGCAGATCCTGATGATGGCTACCGGGGCAAAGGCGGAAGTGGTGGAGGTCGGGTATTTCGGAGCAGGGCAGTTTATCCCGTGCGAGGAACTGAGCGCAGGTATGGTGGGATATATCACCGCCAGCCTGAAAAATGTAAAGGATACCCGGGTGGGAGATACCGTGACGGATGCGCAGCGTCCCTGTGAGGAGCCGCTTCCGGGATATAAAAAAGTGAACCCCATGGTGTACTGCGGTATGTACCCGGCGGACGGGGCAAAATATCCGGACCTTCGGGATGCACTGGAAAAGCTGCAGCTCAATGACGCGGCTTTGCAGTTTGAGCCGGAGACCTCGGTTGCGCTGGGCTTTGGATTCCGCTGCGGCTTCCTGGGCCTTCTGCACCTGGAGATCATCCAGGAACGTCTGGAACGGGAGTACAATCTGGACCTGGTGACCACCGCGCCCAGTGTAATCTACAAGGTGCATAAGACCAACGGAGAGGTGATCGACCTGACCAATCCCACCAACCTGCCGGATCCGGCGAAGATCGAATATATGGAGGAACCTCTGGTGAAGGCGGAGATCATGGTGACCTCAGAATTTATCGGAGCTATCATGGATCTGTGCCAGGAGCGCCGGGGGGCGTACCAGAGCATGGAATATATCGAAGAAAAGCGGGCCGTGCTGCATTACCATCTGCCCCTCAATGAGATCATCTATGACTTTTTTGACGCGCTCAAATCCCGGTCCAGAGGCTATGCTTCCTTCGACTACGAGCTGATGGGCTACGAACGGTCAGAGCTTGTGAAGCTGGATATCCTCATCAATAAGGAGGAGGTGGATGCCCTGTCCTTTATCGTCCACAGCGGAACCGCTTATGAGCGCGGACGAAAGATGTGCGAAAAGCTGAAATCAGAAATTCCGCGCCAGCTGTTTGAGATTCCGATCCAGGCGGCCATCGGGAGCAAGATCATTGCCAGGGAGACGGTCAAGGCCCTGCGTAAGGACGTGCTGGCGAAGTGCTACGGCGGCGATATCACCCGAAAGAAAAAGCTTCTGGAAAAGCAGAAGGAAGGCAAGAAGCGGATGCGTCAGGTGGGAAATGTAGAAATCCCGCAGAAGGCATTTATGAGCGTGCTGAAGCTGGATGAGGATTAATACAGGGGATTTGATAAGATTGTGAATGAACTGGAATTATATGTGCATATTCCGTTTTGTGTCCGGAAATGTGCCTACTGTGATTTTTTATCCTTCCCTTCGAATGAAGATTTGCGCCAGAAATATGTAGATGCTCTGATCCGGGAGATACGGAGCTGTAAGAACACATATCAGGGCTATAGGGTGCCCACGGTTTTTATCGGCGGAGGAACGCCTTCAATCCTGTCCCCGGTCCAGATTCAGGCAATTTTTTCCGCAATCCGGAAGACGTTTCGGGTAGATACCCATGCGGAGATCACCATGGAGGCGAACCCGGGAACCGTGACAGAGGAAAAGCTTCTGGCCTGGAAAGGGGCCGGGGTGAACCGGATCTCCATCGGACTGCAGTCTGTAAGGGACGAAGAACTGCGGATGCTGGGAAGGATTCATGATCACCGGCAGTTTCTGGATACCTGGAAGCTGGTCCGGCAGGCAGGGATGGAAAATGTAAATATCGATCTGATTTCCGCAATCCCGGGGCAGACTCCCGAGAGCTGGCGGGAGACACTGAGAAAAACGGCTGAGCTGGCACCGGAGCATCTATCCGTATACAGTCTGATCATTGAAGAAGGAACTCCTTTTTATGAGCGGTACAGCAATGGGCCGAGGGACCTGCGGTCAGAGGACAGGGAAAGAGGAACCAAAAAGGATGCTTTTCAGGACGTGCGGGACGGAGCGCAGGGTCCGGCAGATCCGGCCGGCGCATTCGGATCCGACGACCAGCAGTATCCGCCTCTGCCGGATGAAGAGACGGAGCGGCTCATGTATGAGGAGACGGAGAACATCTTAGCGGAATACGGATATGCCAGATATGAGATCTCCAACTACGCAAAGCCGGGCTGTGCCTGCAGGCATAATATAGGCTACTGGCAGCGGAAAGCGTACTTAGGGATCGGGCTTGGTTCCTCGTCGCTGATCGGAAAGACCCGGTTTTGCCATACGTCAGATCTGGAAACCTATCTGGCCTGCGCCGGAGATCCGGGGAAGATCTGTGAAGAGGAGCAGTTTCTGTCTGAAAAGGAGGAAATGGAGGAGTTCATGTTTCTTGGACTGCGGATGATGTGCGGTGTGAGAAAATCCGAATTTCTTCGTTTATTCGGCGTTCCTGTGGATACCATTTATGGAGAACCGTTAAAAAAGCTGCAGGAATATGGCCTTTTGGAGATTGGGAAAGATACGATAAGACTTACAAAGAGAGGAATTGATATCAGCAATTACGTATTTCAACAGTTCCTGCTGTCTTAGATGATAAAAAATATAACTGTTTACGGGGAAGAATATGAGGGGCTGCAATTTACAGCCGTTTTCACATCTATGGAGGAAAATCATGGAACAGAACCAACTTGCGGTGAAGCTGACGCAGCAGATGGTACGGATCGACAGTACGAATCCGGGTACCGGTGAAAAAGGGATGGAACAGTTTTTGCTTTCTTTCGGACAAGAGCTTCAAAACACGAATGACCGTGTCACGATTCGGACAGAGGAAGTGCTGCCCGGCAGGAAGAATGTGATGCTCTCCCTGCCGGGAACGGAAGAAAAACCGGAATTGATCTTCATTTGCCATATGGATACCGTCCCGGCAGGCAGTGGATGGGAGGAAGATCCATTTTCCGGGGAGATCCGGGGAAACCGGCTGTACGGCCGGGGGTCCTGCGATATGAAATCCGGGTTTGCCTGTGCGCTGTCCGCATTTCAAAGCGCTGCGGAGCATTTTCGGGATGGGAATATGGCCGGCCGGACCTTGAAGGTGATCGGCACGGTAGATGAAGAGGGAAATATGGCCGGGGCGGAAAAAGCGATCGAATCGGGATGGATCGCAAAGGACTCTCTGGTGCTGGATATGGAGCCTACCAACGGGGAACTGCAGGCAGCTCACAAGGGGCGCCTCTGGTTCGAGATAACCGTGGAGGGGATCACGGCCCATGCCGCCACGCCATGGAAGGGGGCAGATGCCATTGCGGCGATGGCAGAGGTCATCTCCAGTATACGAAAGGAGTTTGCACGGCTTGCACAGCATCCGCAGATGGGAGCGTCTACGGTCTCGTTTGGCCGGATTTCGGGCGGAAGCCAGCCCTATGTGGTATCGGAGCAGTGTACGGTAACTGTGGATATGCGGCTTGTCCCTCCCTATACAAAGGAAGACGGGGAGCGTATGGTGAAAAAAGCGGCGGAGGAGGCGGAGAAAGCGGTTCCGAAGGCAAAGGTGACCTATCGGATCACCGGGGACCGTCCCGCCATTGAGATGGACGAGACCTCCGAGCTGTTCGGCAGGCTTCAGGATTCCTGCAGAAAGGTGACAGGAAGGCCCGCACATACAGGAGTATTTCCGGGATATACGGATACCGCGGTGATCGCGGGAAAACTGGGGAATAAAAACACAATGTCCTATGGTCCGGGCGACCTGGAGCTGGCTCACAAGCCTCAGGAATCGGTTCCCATAGAAGACATCCTGCGCTGCGAGAACGTTTTAAAAGAACTGGTGAGGAATCTGTGAAAGAACCGGCGCAGATCCGTTCGGAAGATTATCAAAAATACGCCTGTTCCCGGATATCATACATCAGAGGGTACAGGCGCTGTCGGCTTTTTACAGCCGGAATAAAATCCCAAGTATGGCTCCGCAGCCGATCCAGAGGATCGGGTGGAGCTTTTTTAATGGCTTCCACTGCAGCAGCAGAAAGATCACAAGACAGATGCCCATGGAAGAGTAATGGAACACAGGCTTTGGCTGTGTCAGGTCTGCAAAGGTAATGACAGCGATCTGCCATACAGCATATCCGATCAGCGACGCGATCATGGGACGTATGCCGTAAAATGCGGCACGGACATATTTGTTTTCACTGAAATCAGACATAAATTTTGCGATTATGACAATGATAATGATAGCAGGAGAAACCAGGCTCAGGGTGGCCAGGACGGCGCCCGGGATCCCGGCGGCATGGAAGCCTGCGTAAGTGGCCATATTGATTCCGATGGGGCCGGGCGTGCTCTCGCTGATGGCGATCATATCCGCCAGCTCGGAAGCAGTGAACCAGGGGTATTTCTGCGCCAGATCCATCAGGAAGGGCACCGTGGCCATGCCGCCGCCGATGGAGAATAAACCGATTTTGAAAAATTCAATAAATAAAGTCAGATAGATCATGATCCAGCCTTCTCCTTTCTGATATTTACGAAGATTCCGATCACAGCCGCGCATACGACCAGCACGATTGTAGGAATCGGTGAGAATGTAGCAAGAAGAAAGCCGGCCAGGAACAAAAGCACTCCAAGCTTGTCCTTGATCCCTGCTCTGGCAAGGGAAATGACCGTATTGAGCATCATGGCGCAGACCGCGACACGGATGCCGGACAGCGCGTGGACCACCAGGGGCTCCGCGATAAACCGATTTAATATGGTGGCGATCAGAGTGATGATGATCAGGGATGGGGTGACCATGCCCAGGGTACCGCAGACGGCGCCGATGATCCCGGCCTGCTCATAGCCGATATAGGTCGAGGTGTTGACCGCGATGATGCCCGGGGTACACTGCCCGATGGCATAGATATCCAGCAGCTCTTCCTCGTTGGTCCAGCCTTTTTTTTCGATGACCTCTTTTTTCAGCATGGGCAGCATCGCCATACCGCCGCCGAACGTAAGGCCGCCCACACGAAGAAATGTAACATATAATTCCCACAGCTTTTTCATAATGTGAACCTCCTCTTTTTTCAAAAATTATATTACGATATTTCTCGGGGAATAGCAAGGGGAATCAAGAGGGGAAGTAAAAAAGATAAAAAATATATAAAGTATGTTGACAAACGGAAATCAAGGTGCTATCTTAATATACGTAAGATGTTAGCACTCAAATCAAGGGAGTGCTAATAGAAAAATTCAAGAGCCTTTTATGAAATGTAGAAGATGATCCGCAGAAGAAAGGGGAGAATATGATGGCAGTCGTAGAGCTGAGTGAGAGAAAGCATACCATATTACGGGCTATCATCCAGAATTATCTGGAGACCGGGGAACCGGTCGGATCCAGAACCCTTTCCAAATCAACGGATCTGAAGCTGAGTTCTGCAACGATCCGCAATGAGATGGCGGATCTGGAAGATCTGGGCTATATATTCCAGCCCCATACTTCCGCCGGACGGATTCCCTCAGATAAGGGATAC
>CATLCV010000137.1 GCA_949893755.1 uncultured Lachnospiraceae bacterium
TATAGAATACCTGGCCGGATACGGAAGCCGGCTCGTAGTTGTTCATCATCCAGAGTGTGATGTCCAGCGCATGGGTTCCGATGTCGATCAACGGACCGCCGCCCTGCAGAGCCTTGTTCGGGAATACACCCCAGGTCGGAACCGCTCTTCTTCTCAGAGCGTGCGCCTTTGCGAAATAGATCTCGCCCAACTCGCCTGCCTCACAGGAAGCGTGCAGTGTCTGGGTATCGTCACGGAGACGGTTCTGGTATCCGATGGTGAACTTCTTGCCGGACTTCTTCCATGCATCCAGCATCTTCTGTGCGTCCTCGGTATTGTGCGCCATGGGCTTCTCGCACATCACATGCTTGCCTGCCTCAAAGGAAGCCACGGTAATCGGGCAGTGCGCCACGTTGGGGGTGCATACATGGACTACATCGATCTCAATGCTCGTATCCGCCAGCATTTCCTTGTAATCGGTATAAACCTTTGCGCCCTCCGCGCCGTATTCCTTGCATGCCTTCTCCGCGCGCTCCGGAATGATATCACAGAATGCTACCATGACTGCCTTGTCCTCATTTGCCTTGATGGAAGGCATATGCTTCTGATTTGCGATACCGCCGCATCCAACGATTGCTACTCTCAATTTGCTCATTGTTTTGTTCTCCTTTTCTTTTTCTCTTACCTTGATTACATTATAACGAATCTCCCTGTCAAAAACTTTCTTTGAATTATCCAGATTTCACCCCTTATTTGGACTTTTTGCAAAGAAATAAAAAAAGCAGGACAAAAAAGATATATCTTTTTTTGTCCTGCTGATTTTTCCGCTGCGGATCATCTATTCTCCGGCCTGCTCTAAAACCATGCGTTATCCAACAATCTCGCTCAGCTTCACCTTGCGGTCCTCAAACCTGGATCTCGTGCAGGCATCCGCCGTAGCAATCGCGGCCCTTGCCGCCTCGCCTGTCAGCAGCGGCCGGAATTCATCATCCGCTTCATTGCCGTGAAGAATGCCGTTTAAGTATTTCATCTCATTTTTCATGATGCTGTGCAGCCACATGGGCGGCTTCTTTCCCGGCTTTCCGTACATGATCGCGCCGTCCATCTCCGTCCCATGGTAGATCCTGGTCCGGTCGTCGTCCTCCTCCTGCGACTCATGCACAAGGAAATGCTTTTCCCCTCCGTCGATTTTTACGGTTCCGCCGCAGTTGCACATGTCGATCCGGATCGCGCCCTTGGTTCCCTGTATCAGAACATAGTGCTCCGCCCAATGAAATGCGGATCCCCATTCCAATACCGCAAAACGGTTATCAGAAAACTGCATATTCACAAACAGCATATCGTCCTCATCGCCGAACGCGTCTCCCTGATGGGCAACATTTCCGCCGGTCATGGTCACCTCCTCGGGCATCCCGCCCATCAGGAACTGCACGCAGTCCAGCTCATGGATGTGATGGTACAGGTGTCCTCCGGATTTTGCCCGGACCTTTTTCCAGGAAATGTCCGGCTGCTGTTCTTCCCAGCCATTCCGCGCGGAATGGCAGTACAGGATCTTTCCGATCACACCGTCGTTGATCAATTCTTTTGCATACCGGACGCCCCGGAAAAAGTTCATGACGTGCCCTGCCATAAAGACCACTCCATGCTCCTGGCAGGCCCTCACCATCTCATCGCAATCCGGGTAAGAAAGCGCGATGGGCTTTTCGCAAAACACATGGACTCCATGCTCCGCCGCCTTGATCACAGGCTCTTTATGTAAATAATTCGGGGTCGCCACGATGACCGCGTCCACATCCCCGCGGCTGTACAGTTCATCCAGGTCCGTTTCCACGTCGCAGCCTAATTCCGCCCCGATCGTCTCTCCGTTTTCCGGATCAAGGACCGCCGAGATCTTCGCTCCTGCCTGCTCCTTCATGATCCTTCCCAGCTCCGCACCGAAATAACCCGTTCCTACAATTGCATATCCTACGATCTTCAATCTTCTTTACCTCCTTTGATTCCAATCTACTGTTTTATTTCACCGCTCCCTGGGTCATCCCGCCCGCGATCTTATTCTGAATGAACATAAAGAATACGACCGACGGAACGACCACAAGCGCGGATGCCGCCATCATGTCTCCCCAATTCAGGATCTCCGCCCCCTGCAAGGACTTCAATGCCACGGAAACGGTCATTTTATCCGTACTGTTGATCAGGATCAGCGAATACAGAAATTCGTTCCACGCATTGATGAATGTATAGATCGCAGTTGCCACGATCCCGGGCATGACCAGGGGGAGCACGATCTGAACAAAGGTTTGAAATTTATTTGCCCCGTCAACCTTCGCCGCCTCCTCGATCCCGATGGGCACGGTCTTGAAAAATCCCACCAGCATCCATACGGCATAAGGTACGCTGAATGACAGATACACGATGATCAGTCCGATCCTCGTATTGACCAGCCCCAGCTTTGCCATGACCATAGAATAGGGAATGGCCAGCAGGATCGGCGGAAACATGTATGTCGTCACGAGAACCTTTGACATGAGGGAACCCAGCTTCGGGAAAAAACGCACGATCCCGTAAGCCGCCATGGAGGAGATCACAATGGCAATGCAGGTCGTCGTGACCGCTATGATCAGGCTGTTTCCGATATTTCCGGCAAATCCCAGTTCCTGGATCACATGGATAAAATTATCAAATGTAACCTGTTTCGGTAAAAATCTGGTTGGATCAGATGTCAGCTCTCCGGATGTTTTTACCGAACACAGCAGCACCCACACCAGCGGGAAAAACGCCGCCAGTGATAAAATGATCAGATAGATATGACAGACCAGATTTCCGGCTCTGTCTTTTTTGTGCGTCATCCGTTCTCCTCCTTTTCCCATTTCCCAATGATCGTAAAGTATACCGCGCATACCAATAACAGAAATGCAAGCAGCAGCATGGTCACTGCCGAGGATCTTCCCAGCAGCTTGGAGCTCCATCCCATGTTGTAGGCATAGATCGGTACGGTGGTCGTCGCGTTCGCCGGTCCGCCGCCGGTAAGCAGGTAAATGATATCAAAATTATTGAATACCCAGATGGTACGGAGCACGACTAACAGCCCCACCACAACCTTGATATGCGGCACCGTAATGAACCAGAACTGCTGAAGCTTCGACGCGCCGTCGATCTGGACCGCCTCATACTGATCCTGGGGGATCGTCTGCAGTGCCGATAACACATTGACCATGATCATCGGCGCCCCGAACCACACATTGATAAAGATCAGGGTCAAAAACACCAGGCTGCTGTCGCTGAGAAACTGCGGCAGTTCGCTGCAGATCCCCAGTTGGACCAGCAGATTGGGCACAAATCCGGATACCCCGTTTAAGATCCATTTCCAGGACAATGCGATCACGATCGACGGAAATGCCCACGGAATGATCATCAGTGTCCGGTAAACGCCTTTTCCTGCTTTGACCCGGTTGATGGCAAGGGCTGCGGTAAATCCTATGACCAGCTGTCCCAGCAGGGATCCCGCCGTCCATAAAACAGACGTGAGAAATGCTTTATAAAAATTCGGATCTGACAGCACCTCTTGATAGTTTTCCAAACCGATAAAATCGTAGGTAAGCCGAATCAGATGCTTCGTGGTCATGCTATAGTACAGACTTGAAAAAATCGGATATATCAATAAAGCGCCTACCACCAGCAGCGCGGGAAGGACAAAGATCCAGCGGGCATGATCTGCGTGTATATTCTTTTTCTTCATATATGCCTTTCTTCCTTTCTTGGATATCTCGTGTACTGTACCGTTCCTATTTTGCAAAATGTACGGTACAGTCGTCTGTTTTCTCAATTACTGCACGGTGCGGAACAGCTCGTTCAGCTTCTCTTCCGCTGCTTTTGCCGCTTCCTCCGCCCCGGTGCCGTTGGTGATGATATCCTGGAACATGCTTTCAATGATCCCCTGGGAGGTCAGAAGGCCGGCCTGCAGGCTCGGGCCATGCTCATATCCGATCGCGGTTCCCTTTTCCATGGCATCCGTGATCACCTCCACGGCATTCGAAAACTTCTGGACCGTGGCATTTTCCTGATATTCCGGTGTATCCGAAATTCCGCTGACAGAAGGAAGCATTCCCACCGGAGTCGCTTCCAGGAATTTGATATAGGTCTCCTTTTCGTATAATTCTTTCATGAATGCTTTGCATACTTCCGGATGCTTCGAGTTTTTCCAGACCACCATGGGGATATTGGAGGTTTCCGCACCATAATCCGGGTCCCCGGCATGGAGCTTCGGAAGCGGCGCGCAGTCGATCGCGTCGATCAGATCCGGGGAGTTGGTCTCCACGCCGCCGATCTGGAATCCGGAATTAAAATCAAACGCGGTTTTTCCCTGATAGAATAAATTTGCCTGATCCAATACCACATAATTCACAGAATCCTTCGGGGAGCAGCTCTGATAAATGTCCAGCCAGAACCGGATCCCTTCGATTGCCAGATCGCTGGTCAGATCCGCTTTCAGGTCATCGGTCAAAAGGCTTCCGCCTCCGCTCCTCACATAAAAGTTCAAAAACCGGGTTCCCATCAGGTCGCTGGATCCGCACGGGAAGGAGCAGCCGTAGACATCCCCTTTGGTAAGCGCTTTTGCGGCTTCGGCAAATTCGTCCCATGTGGCGGGGACGGACAGCCCTGCTTCTTCTAACAGATCCTTCCGATACCACATGACCTGTGCGTGGGAATACAGCGGCAGGGAATAACAGGTCCCCTCTGCCTCTCCTTCCGACAGAGCCGATTCGGAAAATTTGTCTCTTCCGATCTCGTCCACCAGGTCGTCCACAGACACCAGCGCGTCCGCGTCCATCATCTCTACCACATGCCCCGGAAGCGCGGTGCTCATATCCGGAACATTTCCAGATGCCAGTCCGGTCGTCCATTTGGTGTAAAAATCACCCCAGGAAAAGGTCTCAATCGTGATCTTCACTCCCGGATGTTCTTCCATGAACTGATCTGCTGTTTCCTGGATCACTTCCAGCCTCGGTCCCTGTGTAAAGGAATGCCAGAACGTGATCTCACCCTTTAATTCTCCGGAAGCGTCCTGCGCCGCGGATTCTTTGTTTTTACCTCCGCATCCGGCAAGCGCGGCAGCGGCAAGCACTGTTCCCGCTAATAATATGGCCAATTTTTTTCTCATAAGCTTGTCCTCACTTATTCTTTGTAAAGTTAATGGGTTGCTACTTTTTAATGCGGCCACATCAAATCGTTGATTCTATTTTATCTGCTTTATTTCCTCCAATCTACTAAGGGTGCGCTTAAAAATAGCATATGGCACTCATTTACTTGCCACCTTCCGGTACTGATTCGGTGTAAATCCAAAGGAGGCTTTAAATTCTCTTATAAAATAATTCGTATCCTCATATCCGCACTGATACGCGATGTCGATCACATTATCATTGGTGACCAACAGCGCCCTCGCCGCGGTTGTAAGCCGGATCTCACGCACATAAGCCATCGGACTTTTCCCCATATTCGCCTTGAATAAGCTGCTGAACCTCTGCTTGCTTAAGCCCGCCATCTTCGCCATCTTCTGGGGGTCATATTTTTCCTGGGGATGCAGGACGATATAATTTGCCACCATATAGATCCGCGGGTCCACCTGCTCATTTTTCTTTGCCGTCCTGTGGTTCAGCGCTTTTTCCTCAATGCTCTTCACAAAATCTCCCGTATTCTTGTCCACCTGATCGCCCCGCATGGCCAGTGATCCGATGAGCAGATCCAGGCATCCCCTGACAAAGCAGTTTTTGACCATCGCGTCTTTTCTCGCCCATTTGTAGATTTCTTTAAAATAAATCTCTTCTCCTTCATTTTCGATCACTCTGGGGATTCCGTAGTATTCTGTCAGAACATCTTCGCCCTCGTAAAATACCGACGTGGTAAAACGAATGCTGTAAAACTCAAAGGATTCACTCAGAACACTGCAGGACATTTTACTTCCCTGGGGGATATAGACAATCTGGTTTTCCTTCACGATGCTCACTTTATCGTCGATGCAGAATTCCGCCTTTCCCTTTACAATATATCGGAATATGCCGTAGGGCGTGACAGATTCCGGATACACCCATGTCTTTCCCATGGAATAGTACTCAATATATAAAAATGTAAAACGAATGTTATCAATTACCGACATTTCAGCCTCCCGCAGCGATCTTAATCTTTATGACAACCTTCTTTACGGTTTCCGGAGCCTGATCCATCATCGCGACTTTATGGGCGTCGCACGGAAAGCACACCATAAAATCCCCGGGCCTTAGCAGATAGCTTCCGGATTCCGAACCGGCGAAAAATCCGATATCCTTTTCCTCGCTGAATGGAATTTTAATCTGCAGATCACATACGTCTGCAGTTGCGATCCTCTCTGCCCCCTCAACAATATAATGGATATCAATGTACTTTTTATGCGCTTCATATACACACTCTTTTTCTTCCCTGCTGATAAATGAAACCGGATTCGCAAAAATACAGTCCTCCCGGATCACCGTATTCGGTAAGACCTCCTCCCATTTCCTTATCTTTTCCAGATAGCACAATGCCTGATAAATGTCCGTTTCCTGCCTGTAGTTTTCCTTATTCCTGATCGCGTCGAAAATCATTCTTCTTGTCCTCCTCCTCAAACATGAACCATTTTTCTTTCTGCCTTTTCTGGCAATATCTGTCATTGCCCGTTCTATTATAAGAAATAAGAAGGAGTTCCGATACGGATTATGCGCTCAAAAATAGCACTGCACGCTCATTTTAGTTCTTTTTCTTCTATCCTTTCACGGCGGGATCTCAGGATAAAAAGTTCCGGTTTTCGGAGAAGCTTCCTGATTGTACAGACAAAAAAAGAGCCCAGGCTCCAAAATTGGAAACCCAGGCTCTCCACTGATTCCGTCATATACCTTGTGAAACGGCCGCATGGCCATGTTCTAATTCCTCCAGAAATTCTTCCTGACCGTCAAATTGAAAGATCGATATATGGTTCTGACCTAATTATTTTATAAATTCTTCTGTCATTCCGGCGATTTGCGAGCAATACCCGATGGATACGCCGCTTTGGGTATAATATCCAAGTGCCACTGCCCGCCTTGCAAACTGCCTGGCCTGCTCATAGTTCATTTTGGTATCAAACAGAACTTCATCCGGTATACTAAAAGCGATCTGGCACATCATCTTCCCTCCTGGCTGCCCCTTTATCAAAGTTTCAATTTCCTGTCCTTCATGTTATTCCAGTATTTTCACAAATGCATCCGCTTTTGTACAGGGCTTCCAGTCCTCCTCATCCGCCGGTTTCCCGGTCTTCATAAAGTTCACCCAATAGTCCAGCATCTCCCTGCTCAGCTTTCGGTCATGCTCCTCAAAAGACCGCCAGCAGCGGTCCAGTGTACCGAACATATACCAAAGCTCCGCACAGTGGAACGCGCCCCAGTCATCTCCCGGCAGATGCCGCTTAAAGTAATACACATAGGACGGCTGATTCCAAAGTTCTTCTGTCTTGTGGCTCCACTCGATGCACCCCCTGTAAAGCGGCGTCTTCTCACCCGATTCCAGCATTTCCGGTGTAACAAAAAGGTCATTTTCCGTAGTTCCCAGCATATACGGAATCTGTTTTACATGTCCATGCTCCATACAGTCCGTTGTATTTTCCAGAAATACATATCCGTCTGTTACAGGCATAAACAGGATTCCCTCCTGCTTCTTCGCGCTGTATGCTTCTGCAAGCAGTTCCAGCCGGTCCGCAGGCATAGCCCGCAGTTCTTCCAGAGATTCGGCCTTTGTCTCCTCCACAAATCCCTGTCCGATCTCCATGCTCTTCTCCCAGGTGCGTCCCGCAAGCGCCTCGTTATGATGCGCTCCGCCGCTCTGGAAGATGGCCTTGGAAATCATAGCTTCCGATAATTCCGTGGATACCAGGAACTGTGTGCTCATGGCTCCTGCCGATTGTCCGAACACCGTAATATTGTGCGGATCCCCGCCAAATGCCTCAATATTCTCATAAACCCATTTCAGTGCTTCGATCTGATCCAGTATGCCGTAATTGCCCGACACACCGTGCGCATTCTCTGCATTCAGCCATGGATGCACCAGATTTCCCCACATGCCGAGACGGTACGCGATGGTGACAAGGATCACACCACGTTCACAGTATGCCGCCCCGTCAAATTCCTTTTCCCAGCTCCAGCCGCTTCCAAAGCCGCCGCCGTGCACCCAGAATGCGACCGGCAGTTTTTCTCCTTCCTGCTTTGCGGGCGTCCAGATATTCAGATAGAGCATGTCTTCGCTCATCTCCGGAATATACTGCGAATCATCATAAAATTCTTTCAATATTTTTTCCTTCCAGAAAGGGACCTCCCCTTCCGTATCCTTTTCCTGCCAGCCCCGGGCCATAAAATGATCCGCATGATACACACCTTCCCAGGGTTCTGTCGGCTGCGGCGCCCGCCAGCGCAGCTTCCCGACCGGCGGCTTTGCATACGGGATTCCCTTGAACAGGGTATACCCTATTTCCTCCACACCTTCTATCAAACCGTATTTCGTTACTGCCAGCTTCATATTGCTAATTCCTTTCCAGGGTTTTGCCCTTAAAACCTATCCGTAAATCCTGCTGCCTCGTTCCATCATCCGCTGCAGCCCCGTCGCTCTGCCGGTAGCCAGCAGACATGATTTCACGCCTCTCCTACTGTTCTTTCAGGATCGCCTCTCTGCGCTCTTTCAACGTCTGACGGATGGCTGTCATCTTCTCTTCATTCAGGTCAAAGATCAGCATTGGGACGATCGCCAATGCCGCCGCTGCAAGCGGAACAATATTGACACCTACATTGATCCCTGTCAGCGCACGTTCCGTCAGGTCTGCCCCGTTGGTATATCCAAATGCCGCCATGACCATCAGACCAATCGAGCCCGCAATGGCAGCCGAAATCTTTGTCATCAGTCCGTTAAACGCAAACGCGACTCCGTCATTGCGCACCCCCGTGTTATATTCATAGTTATCCAGCGCATCTACAATCATGGCTCCCACGCAGGCGCTGTACCCGCCGCCCAGTCCATAGACCAGGTTTGCTGCGATCGTATAAGGAATATTGGTGTAAGGGCCCGCAAACATCATGACCAGTCCGATGATCTGGATGATCTGGGATACGATGACCACCTTTTTCTTTCCAAATTTCCCGATCAGTGTGGGCACAAACGGGATCAGTACCAGCCCGACCAGCCCGCCTACGGACATCAGAACCGACGCCCATGCCATATTGCCTACACAAAACATATAATAATAGAAAGCGGTGCTTGCCCTTCCGATCTGGCTGAACATTGCACAGAACATGTATGCATAGACACACAGCAGATTTTTGTTTGTAAATATAGATTTTAAAAATCCGATAAAGGAAGTTCCCTTTTCCCCCTCTTTTGCAGACGCAATCTCCTTTGCTTTGGCAATGTCCGGGTTCTCTTTACAAAGCCTCACCATCAAAAGAACCATCGGCAGGGATACCACCGCGTAAACGATCGCGGTTTTCTGATAGCCTGCTTCCTGCACACCTTTTCCAAGCATCAGGATCAATGGCATGGTACACATTCCCAGCACGGTGCTTCCCAGTCCCCCTGCCCACATGCTGGATGCGAACAACTGATTGAGCCGCTTCGGGTTATCCGTCATTCGGGACGGCAGCGCGTTAAACGGCACGTTCATCACCGTATAAGCCATCCCCAGACCAATGTAGGTGACATAGGCGTACACCAGCTTTCCGCTGTCTCCAAAGCCCGGCACACTGAACGTCAAAATGGTAAATACAACCAACGCAACGGCGCCGGCGATCATATAGGTACGATATCCGCCCACCTGGGTATACGTCTTGTCCATCAGCGCCCCCATCATCGGGTCATTGACGCCGTCCCATACCTTGGCCACAAGCAGAAGCGTCGCCACTGCCGCCGCGGAAAGGCCAAACACATCGGTATAAAAATATGCGAGATACATGTTGACCATCGTAAAGGACAGCTGGCACGCAAAGTTCCCCATCCCATATGCCCCGACCTGAATCCGTCCGACGCTTTCTTTTACTCTGTTTCCGGTTTCCATTGAAGAAATCCTCCTTTTCCTTTGTTTTCCTATATTTTAAGATTTCTTTCCCCGAAAAACTAATCCGCAGCCTTTAAAAAATATCCTTTCCTTGAAAATGCCAATCTACGAATCGGTCATAACCGCAAAAATCGAATGTATATTTGTCGATTTTTGCTTTTTCTCCTCCACAAAACATCTCCCTTTGATTTTGCCCGTCTCTGCTGATCTGTTTCCGCAGATTGATTAAGGATCCTCCTGATC
This sequence comes from uncultured Lachnospiraceae bacterium, assembly GCA_949893755.1. Lineage (GTDB taxonomy): Bacteria > Bacillota > Clostridia > Lachnospirales > Lachnospiraceae > Schaedlerella. Next base: position 10,301 of record CATLCV010000137.1, read on the forward strand.
AGAGATTTATTTTTTGATGCACCAGGATCAGCGCCATCTCGTTAGCCTCCAGCGTTACATCCAGTTCCAGAATGTCTCCGGTGACCTCCTGATACAGAACTTCCATGCGAGGAATGCAGATCTTCTGCAAATACGCGATCTCCGAACGCAGCAGGTCGTCAGCGTATCCCAGTTTTTTCCACTCTGCCAGAACATTGCCGGCGGCTTCCCCCACCCGGTAAATGCAGATTTTTTTCTTTCCGTTCCTCACTCCCTTCAGGGCAAATGTCAGATCCAGCTTATGGCTGTTCCGAAGGACAAAGGGCAGTTCCCCGGGTGCCAGCCGGTCTTCGTCCTTGAGCTGATAGCCGTAGCTGAACTGCTTTGCGTTAAATGCCAGGATCTGAACGGAATCCTCCTGCCGGGAGGTCGCGATGTAGTGCTCCCCCTTGGCAAGCAGCCTTTCTCCCAGCATCCTCCAGAATTCGAACGCATAGTAGGCCGGCTTTGGCAGCGCGTCCTTTGTGATGAGTCCGGTAGCTCCGATCAGCGGAGCCGCGGAGTCAAAATACTGAGAAGGACAGTCGCTGATCCCCCAATAGCTCATCTGGCCGATCCTGTCCGCGGCATCCACCATCTGCGTCAGCATATGGCACGCTTTTGCACAGCTGTCATTGTATATATTCCGTTCCGAGAGGGAGGTATTCCATTCAGATACCCACACCGGAGTCTCCGGATAGCCCACCTCCTGCAGGAGGGCATAATAGCTTTCCATATCCTGCTTTACAAAATGGGTATCCGAATCAATACTCAGAAGGCTGTATTGCTTCCCGATCTCTTTTTTTTCATCCCGTTCCACCTGATACGGATAACTGATAAATGTCAGAAAATCCGGACGATCCTCCCGGTTTTTCCACCAGAGGAGCTGCTCCCTTAACAGTTCCCGGTTGATCGTCGTATTCAGGCCGCTGCCCCCGATCTGTGCGTCCGGGGCATATGTCCTGATGAGACTCCTGGTCCGCTCGTACAAAAGGTAATACGGAATCCGCCCGGCTCCCGTCGCCTGTTCCATGTCATACCAGACCTCGAAGCGCCATCTGCCCACCTCTTTTGCCGTATAGCGGTCTGCCAGATGCTTCATCAGGGCATCCAGGACACGCTCCCACTCTTCCAGAGAGAGAAATACCGGGTCTGTCCGGATCTCCTCCAACTTTTTATCCGAACCGATACTGACGATCATTTTTTTCTGCCGCTCTGGAAACTCAAAGACAGGGATTGCCCCCTGTTCCAGCAAAAAATCCAGCACCGTATCCATTCTTTCAAAATTCATCTGCCCTGTTCCGTGTCCCGACCGTATTTTCAATTCCTGATCAAAGGGATTGGACAGCCGGATACATTTCACTCCCAGATTTTGGATCACCATGGAGACATGTTTCTGCACCCTGGCCTCCAGCAGATCTGCAAACATTCCCGCATTCATACAGTACAGGACCGAATCCGGAAGCGTCCTTCCCTGTCCTATATCGACCGTAATCTTTTTTCCTTTCATCTCCGTGTTTTTCCTGTGAAATGCGGAATCCTTCAGATAAGCCGCCAGTCCGTCCAGATCCGAGGCTTCCGTTTTCTGTTCCGGTGTTTTTCTTTCCTGGCGGAATTCCCTGGGACTGATGGAAAATACCTGCCTGAAATTCTTATTAAATACGGACAGATTGGAATATCCGCAGTCATAGGCAATTTCCGTAATAGTCTTATTGGTAGATAAAAGTGCTTCCTTCGCATGTTCCAGACGGAGATTCCTGACATATTCCGTAAATCTGGTTCCAGTCTCCCGCTTGAAGAACCTGGAAAACGCGGATTCCGACATGTACCATCTTGCCGCCAGATCCGCCAGATTCAGAGACTGGCCGTAAGAGGTTTCGATATAGTCCATGACTTCCCCGATCTTATGATCCGCCGGCGCAGACTGTCCGGTGCTTTCCGTCAGATACTGGGTTTTGATCCCCTCCCACAGCGCATAATACAGGCTTTCCACCCAGAACCCTTCCGGCTCTTCCGCATATTTGCTCAAAATCGTTTCCAGGATATAGCGGATTCTCGCATAATCCTTTTCCGGCTCTTTGACACTGTTGCATAAAAACAGGAAATGCTCCTGCTTCAGCGCATTTTTCAGCACATAATAATCTATGGATACCTTACATACCAGCGAACCCTTATGTCCTTTCCAGCCGTGCGGCTCTTCCGGATTGACCAATACTACATCCTTTGGTCCCGCCTGAAAATCTTCTCCCCGGATATGAAGCTCCACCTGCCCTGTGAGCACATAGATGAGTTCCGCGCTCCTGTGTGAATGACAGGCTTCCCCGCCTGCCGATGTGATCTGTATCTGATTCATTTCCTTTCTCTCCTGACTGTGATCATATACTCACGGCCGATGAAATCTGCCGTGAGTATCGCGCCAGCCGCAGCCGCGAAGCGGCATAATTCCGCATGCGGCTGTGCGCATCACGTGATACTGTGCGGCAGATTTATCTGGCGTGCAGTATCACCAGTTTCTGCATCAGATCCGTTCTCTTCTGCCTGCATCTGATACTGTTTGCAGCAGATATACCTGCGATCTGCTGTTCTAAACAGTTACCCATATATTAGTTTATATCTTTCGGCATCTCTGCGCTTTTCTTCCCGTTGCTTTCTCAGCCATAAAATTTTATCTTTTACGGCATAAGAAAACTGCCATGACAAAAATCATAGCAGTTTTCTTGCTTCTATATATTAGCTGCCCATTCGAGCTCAGCAATTATTCCTCAAACGCGATCGCTTTCCCGTTAAATGCTTTCAGGAAGCTCCGCCCATCTCCGGATAAATGTGCCAGTCGTGCACAGCTTCTAAAAATTAGCCATCATAATCTGACTGCAAATTCTGTTTATCAAACTCTACAAAGGGTCGGAGGTATGCCTGCCCGACCCTGTTCGTTACTCTTCTGTTTTTTTCTCCGAATTACGCGCAGTCAGGCGTTCTCTGACCTCATCCATATATCCCGGCTTGTCCAGATCATACAATGCAAGCGGAATGATTCCGATCAGAAATACGATTCCTGGAAGCAGGTTTGCCGCCAGATTGATCCCGGTCTGTACATGGGGTGTGATCTCTCCGCCGCCCACATATCCGAATGCCCCCATAACAAGAAGGAACACCGAGTTGGCGATTGCGGTCGCGATCTTGATCGCGGTACCATTAAAGGAAAATGCCATACCGTCATTGCGGACGCCATACTTGTCGTCAAAATCATCGATCGCGTCAACGATCATGCCGCTTCCGGAAGGACCTGCTATATATCCGGTTCCATAGATGATCATGCACAGGAAGTTGAACGGTATACTGGTGGACGGTCCGAAATACAACAGGATCAATGCGGCTCCCTGGATCACCATGGAGATGATTGCGCCGTTCCTTTTTCCGAACTTCTCTACAAATTTCGGTGCAAAAGGCATCACCAGCGTCCCGACTGCCATCTGCATCATCATAAATACCGTAATCAGCGCAAAGTTCTGTACACAGTGCATGTAGAAGAATACAGCCACCGAGATACGTCCTAAGATACCGAACATATTAAAGAAGGAATAGAACATGGCGCAGAGCAGGTTCTTATTTTTTGCGATCATTTTCAAGCCGTCCAGAACCTTGCCCTGTTCTTTCTTTTCCACCGTCACCTTTTCTTTCGACATCACTGCCACTGCCCAGAACATCGGAAGCGCAACGATTGCCAGCAGGGCTGCCGTCTTCTGATATCCATTTGCCTGGTCTCCGCCGCCGATGAAGGTGACCAGAGGCAATACGGTCAGGTTCAGAACAATCTGGCCGATGGTCATGCCCATCATCTGCGCGGCATTCAGCCGGTTCACTTCTTTCGGATCATGCGTCATAACGGCCGGGAGCGCCGTGTACGGCACATTGGTCATGGTATAAGCCATTCCCAGTCCGATATAGGTCACATATGCATAGATCAGCTTGGCCGGTCCGCCGAATCCCGGAACCGTAAAGGTCAGGATCGTAAATACGACCAAAAGCGGCGCACCGGCAAAAATATAAGGCCTGAAACGTCCCCATCTTGTGTGGGTTCGTTCCATGATGGTTCCCATCATCGGATCATTGATCCCGTCCCAGACTTTGGCGATCAACATGAGCATGGCTACAGCCCCTACCCCAAGGCCAAATACATCCGTATAGAAAATGGACAGATATGTACCTACCATGGTCCAGGACAGCTGGGAAGCAAAATTCCCCATGCCGTACACAAAATAGTTCTTAAAGGTCAGCGGTTCCATACCATATTTGTTTATTTTTATTTCATCCATAGCACCCTCCTGACATTACTTCCTCTCAAGTAATGGTATATTTATATTCTCATTCCTCCATGTTACATGGCAGCAATGCTCTCTTCAAAGTTCTCGTATTTTTCCATCATCTTCGGCAGTGTCTCCTTGTTGGCTGTCAGCTTCGGCACACAGACCTTGATCATGTTCTGGATCTCGTTATAATGCTCATATATTCCGATGGTCGTATTACGCGCCCGCGCAATTTCTTTTTCAGTCCATTCTACCTTCACCTGGTCTCCTTCCGCGGACAGTTCTCCCCAGATCCCGCAGACCGGACATTCCACGTGGGTCGTCCCGTTCATACTAAGCAACGGGTTATGACAGACCGGACATACTCCTTCCTCTCCCACCCAGGTATCCACTTCCTCGTATGGTTTTCCAACAGACTCCGCCACAGCCTTTCCAAGCTCCCCGCATTTTGCCATCAGAGCCGGATCCAGCAGCGGATGTCCTGTCCTTCCCTGATCATATGCATCCACATGACCCACGCACTTCATACAGAAGGAAAAGCTGAACAGATCCAGCATGGGAAGCCCCAGAGAAACCCAGTTATGAGTCTGCGCGCCTCCTACGGAAATGAATCCGGTATAGCGGTCTTTAAAATATCTGGAATCCAGCTCCGGTTTGCCTTCTTCCTTACGTTTTTTATTTACTTCCAGAAGTGCTGCCCTGTCATGGGACG
>CATLCV010000138.1 GCA_949893755.1 uncultured Lachnospiraceae bacterium
GCACATAATATTGGCAGACGGGGCAGCCAGCAGGATTCCTTTGGAATGTCCAAGGATGTCCAGGGAATGAGTACGAAAGGAAAAGGAATTCTTGCCATTGTAGCAGACGGGATGGGCGGAACAGAAAACGGAGACCAGGTGAGTGTGCTTGCAGCAATGACAATGCTTCAAAATTTTGACAGGATGGAAGGAAGTATTCCGGGGGAGAAGCGGTTGTTGGAATTACTGAACCAGGCGAATACGGAAGTCAATAAAATGCTTTTGGCAGCAAATGGAAAAAAAGGAGGTTCTACACTTGTAAGTGTTCTGATCCAGGATGCAAAGCTGTACTGGCTTACCGTAGGGGACAGCCGTCTCTGTCTGTATCGGAAAAATACATTGATTCAGATCAACCGGGAGCATGTATATGGGATTGAGCTCGATGAGAAAGCAGCACGCGGTGAGATCAGCATGTACGCCGCTGCAAATGATCCCCAGCGGAAAGCGCTGACCAGTTATATAGGTATGGAAAAAATAACAAAGATTGACCGCAATATCCGGCCTTTGCAGCTGGAGGACAGAGACAGGCTCATTCTAATGTCAGACGGTGTATTTGGAACATTGACAGATGAAGAGATAGCGGCAGCGATGCAGCTTCCTGTGACGAACAGCGGTGAAGCGATAGATCAGATGATCCGGAAAAAGAACCGAAGAGAACAGGATAATTATACGGTGCTGATACTGGAGTATATACGGGAGTAAAAATGGAACTGGATTTGGATAAGCTATGTCTGAATTGTATGGAATTTACAATTGCAGACGGGATATGCACAAGCTGCGGTTTCAAACGTGGATTTGCGAAGAGACGGCTTCGAGGACTACGCCCGGGTGCCATCCTGCATGGCAGATATCTTGTAGGGAGGATGCTGGGAGAGGGCGGATTTGGCATTACTTATATAGGATTGGATCTGGAGCAGGGCAGGAAGGTGGCAATTAAAGAGTTTATGCCGGCAAATGTGGCTGCCAGATCGCTAAGTGGGATTCAGGTCATATCGAAGGACAGGGAGAATTTTGAGTATGGGTTGAACCGTTTCTATGAAGAAGCAAAAACCATTTATAAGTACCGGAGGCATCCGAATATCATACATATTTATAAACTGTTTCAGGAAAATGGGACTGCTTATTATGTGATGGAATATCTGGAAGGGCAGGATATGCAGGCGTATATCAATCAGAAAGGCGGGAAGATGGAATTCCTGCCTTTGTTGCAGATTGTTCTCCCGGTAATGGATGCATTGGAACGGGTACATCAGGATCACATCATACACAGAGACATCAGTCCGGATAATATTTTTGTGGGATCAACGGTCAAGCTTTTGGACTTTGGAGCTGCAAGACTTGCTTACGGCAATCAGAACAGAAGCCTTTCGGTAATCCTTAAAAAGGGATATGCACCGGCAGAACAGTATTACAGGCATGGAAGACAGGGACCGTGGACGGATATATACGCATTATCGGCAACCATGTATAAAGCGCTTACCGGGGTCAATATTCCGGAAGCACCGGAAAGGCTGAAGGATGACCGAATCCAGGATATTCGTACCGTACAGCCGGAAATTCCTTCTTACAGTGCGGATGCAATCATGAAGGGATTGTCAGTGAAGGCGGAAGCCCGTTATTCAGACATACGGGAATTCCGGTGTGCATTCATGGGAGAAAAATCTCCAGGGGGGAACAAAACGAATTTTGATCCTGTGCTGCGGCTCTACGGAGTCAAAGGCTTTTATGCAGGTATGAGTCTTACGGAAACAGAAGGGCTGATACTTGGCAGATCCGCATCAGAGTGCCAGCTTGTATTTCCGAAAAATGCGGCAGGAATCAGCAGACTGCATTGTGGATTATTTATTGATAAAGAAAAGCAGGCAATGATTTTACAGGATATGAATTCCACATATGGAACATTTCTTAACGGTAGAAAGCTGGAAAAAGGAGAGGCGGCTGAGATGAAAAACGGAGACAGACTCAGTATTGGAAATGGGCAAGTTTTTGAAATAGAGTTTTAGGGAGGATGGCAGAATGGTGAAAATAGCGGCGTTTTCGGCACAGGGCGGTCGGGATTATAATGAAGACAGTATCAGTGTGCTGGAAGAAGCAGACCGGCAGTGCGCTGTGGTTGCAGATGGCCTGGGCGGCCACGGAGGAGGAGAAATAGCCTCCTCGATAGCGGCAGTACAGATTAAGAATGCCTTTTCCAGTGCAACAAGTGTCAATGAAGAATGGATCCTGGAACTATATCGTCAGATAAACAAAGAGGTTTTGGGACAGCAATCGATACAGTGTCAAATGAAAACAACTTGCGTCAGTTTGTTTTTGGAACAGGATATAGCATGGTGGGCACATGTGGGAGATTCCAGACTGTACTATTTTGAAAATGGAGAATTAAAAATGCAGACGATGGATCATAGTGTATCGCAGATGGCAGTCCTTTCCGGTGAGATTACAGCAGAACAGATTCGTTTCCATGAAGACCGAAACAGGGTTTTACGTGCGTTTGGGGCAGGAGAGGACGTACGGCCTGATATTGACAGGATGAAATTGAATCCGGATATATTTCAGTCTTTTTTACTTTGTACAGATGGTTTTTGGGAATATGTGCTGGAAACCGAGATGCAGATTGACCTTTTGAAGGCGGAGCAACCGTCTGAATGGCTGAAATATATGGAGGAACGGTTAAATAGAAGAGTAGACGGCAAAAATGACAATTACTCGGCAGTTGCCGTTTTTTACGGAAATGATCCGGTTGAGAGGAGCTAAATCGAATGAGAATATGGGGAAAGAAGTTTATAAGTGTGATATGCCTGGTGCTGGGTGTTATATTAATAGACTCTTCGCCCGTGTATGCGGCAGAGGCGGAAATCTCAATAGAAAATTGCCGTATAGAGGACGGGGAGCTTCTGATTTATGTGAATGATTCATTCAGCAGGTCAGAACAGGAACTTGGCCGGGAGGATTTTCAGATTACATTTGGTGATCAGGAAATTCCCTGCACAGGATTGAAATACTTTTCCGATACGGATGAGCCGGTATCTTATATTTATCTGGTCGATGTCTCCGGTTCGATCAATGAAATAAAATTACAGAATATGAAAGACTTCCTCAAAGCAGTGACCAGGAAACTCCGTGACCAGGATGAGATATGTCTGGTTACTTTTGCGAATCATTTGGCGGTCGGCGGATTTACGAAAGACCATAGTGAAATAGAGCGGCAGATTGATGGGATAACAGGACTGATCGAGGATACAAACTTGTATCAGGGAATTGTGGAATGCCTGAAAATGTTGGATTCCCGAGAGGCGTGCGTTGCCAGAAAAGCGTTGGTGATCCTTTCTGACGGAGAAGAGGTACAGCCAATGGGCATCACAAAAGATGAGGTTCTCTCCTGCCTGAAGGATACAAGGATACCTGTCTATACTGTGGCAATGCTGGATGCCCCCTGGCTGAGCGAGCAGCAGGAATCCGCCAAGACCTTGGGTAGCTTTGCACGAGAGTCGGAAGGAGGAGTGCATACGGCATTTGGCCTTGAGGAGATATCTCTTGAAGAAGGAGCTTCCAGAATCACATCATCCATTGGGGAGGGAATGATTCTTTTCGGAGATTTATCAGAATATCAACCGGGAAACGGACAGGCGTATCTGCAGGTTGCATTGAAGGTAGACGGCAAAGGAAAAGTAAGCGACGGGTATATGGTCTCGGAACATGAACTGGGAGTAAAAGCAGAACCGGAGGAGCAAGCGGAAGAAACAGAGATGGGGGATGAAGCCGGGGCGGAAGCAGAATCGGAGAGTCAGGAGGAACCGGGGACAGAAGAGGCGGTTGGAACAGAGTCGGAAGTAAAAACAGATACGGAAGAACAGACTGGTATTTTTCCGCTGTTGCCGGTTATAACTGCAGCATTGTTTTTTGGCTGTCTGATTTTTGTTCTTGTAAGGCATAAAAATAAGAAAATGGAAGTACTGGCAGATCTGACAGAGAATGAAAAATCAGAAGCACCAATAGAACATGTACCTGAGAAATCAGAAAAAACCGCGGCGGTTTCTGGGGAAGAGGAAAGCATGGATTTATCTATACAAGAAGTTCAGCCATTGAGAGATACACGGACGGAGAAAGAAAATATTCCGTCAGCGGTGATCTATATGACAAAAATAGGACTTTCGGAAGAAAAGACATATACATTATATATTCAGGGAGAAACGACTTTGGGGCGCCAGAGCCTGGAGGCAGATTATGCATTTCCGGAAGATTCACATATGTCAGGCGTGCATTGTTCCTTAATCTGCTATGACGGAAAAATCATCTTGCAGGATAAAGGATCCAGAAATGGAACATGGATCAACGGCATCCCGGTAACACAGCCATATGCCTTAAAGTGTGACGATGTCCTGCATATCGGCAAAACGGATTTTCGGGTGCACTGGTAAGTGGTCTGACAAATCGGAAATAGATTTCATATTAAAAAAATAGAAATAGAAATGACAGAAAATGCCCAGAAGAAAAAGGACTTCCGGGCTTTTTTTCAATCATTATATATCCTTGCATGTCTACAAAAACCATATTTTTTCTTTTTTCGAAATAATTTTCCAAAAACCTATTGACAAATGAAATAAAATGTCTATAATTAATTATATCGAAAAAATAATAAATAAAGACAAAATAATCAGGAAAAAGCACAAAAAATTTGATAATACTTCAAAAATTGGTGGATTATGCCTATAAATATAATCGAAAAAATAATAAACTTACGAGGGAAAGGGAGAGGCAGGACATGACAGACACAAGTACAAGGATGAGAGAGCTTGGCATTTCAGAGGAGGCCGTTGAGGAAGTTTTGTTTGTAGCAAAGCGGATGGATGACAAAGGACTTGTAAATTCCTTTGCGGGCAATATTTCGACAAAGCGGGACGGCAAGATCTACATCACCCCCACCGGACAGAACAAGGGGATGCTGACCACGGAGAAGATCGCGGTCATCAATGAAGCGGGAGAACGGATCTGGGGCATGAAGGAGACTTCCGAGATCATCATGCATACCATGGCATACGATATCTGCGAGGAGAACGGATGGGATGTAGGCGGCGTGGTACACAGCCACTCCAAGGTACTGACCGCATTTTCCATGGCCTGCCGGGACATTGAGACCGGGGCGCTTCCGGAGATGATGGGCAATTTCCACAAGATTCCATGTGCCCCTTACGGCGCGCCGGGAACAAAATACATCCTTACCATGGCAGAGCCCTATCTGGCGGAAGGCTATCGGATCGTACTGCTGGGGAACCACGGAAGCCTGGCGGTGGGCAAGACGGTGGAGGATGCCATGAACATCGTGGAGGCCAGCGAGGCCATCGCGGAGCAGATTCTGATCACGAATTACATCCTGGGCGGGGAAAAAGCGCTTGATCAGCTGGAGATCGCAAGATTCTATGAGATCTACAAGGAGAACCGTGCAAAACGGGTAAAATAATGCCCAGTTTCATCACTGGGATGGCCGGATGCCGTGCAGCAGGTGTGCGACACCGTATGAACGAAAACAAAATTATCCCGTTTTCGATTTAATGATTGATTCGTTCCCCTGTGAACGCTTATAATTGTCTGATAAGAGTGTGCGTATTCACTGCAGGATCCTAACGAAAATGCAGGAGGTACAAAAGGCAAACCCAATGGCAAGGGCAATTTTATCCAGCAGAATGCAGACAAGCTGCATGTGTTTCAGGAAAGGCGGACAGGACTTATGGAAAATGAATCAATTCTGGAAAGCAGAAAATACTACCAACGCAACAAGATGCTGAGTGTGATCCGGACAAACACGGACGTTTCCCGCAACGACATCCGGAAGATGACGGCCTACAGCATGACCACCGTGATGAATACCGTGGAGGACATGATCCGTGACGGCCTGATCTACGAGGAAGAATGTGAGGAGGCAAGGGTCGGAAGAAAACCGGTCTGGCTCCGTCTGAATCCCCGAGGAGGATATTTCGTGGGAGTGGAGTGGAACCGCACATGGATGCATTGCGTCGTTCTCGATTTTACGGGACAGCCGGTCCACCGGCAGAAAAAGGCGCTCGATGACGCGCATCGGTGCACGGACGGGCTGCTCGGCCTGATCAAGGACATGGTCCGGGAGGCAATCCAGGTAGTCGAGGGCGGGAAAGAGAAGATCATTGGGATCGGGCTTGGCGTGCCCGGTTACAGCGACAAGACGAAGGGGATCGCGCTGTCCTACACCTACTTTGAAGGGTGGAAGAATATCCCGGTGCGGCAGATCATAGAAGAGGAATTTCAGATTCCCTGTTATATGGGAAATAATGTAGACGTGATGATTTATGCCTATAAATGGCTGGTGTTCCATGGCTCCTGCGACGATATGCTGTTCGTATCCGTCAGAACCGGCGCCAGGGTCATGCCGGTTATCAACAACCAGGCGGTGAGCAGCAGATACGGTTTTCCGGGAGAGCTGGGGCATATCCGGGTCGGCACCGGGAGCAGGATGTGTTCCTGCGGACGCTATGGCTGTCTCAATTCCGAGGTATCGGATGTGGCTATCATGGGCAAGATCCGGGACGGCGTACTGGCCGGAAGATTTAAAGGGATCGCGGATATGATCCACGGAGACACGGAGAAGATCACGATGGCAGTATTCCGGGAAGCCATACTGGCCGGGGATGAGGATTCGCTGGGGCTTCTGCAGCAGACCTGCCAATATCTGGGAAAGGCTCTGGGCATCCTGGTCAATATCTTCGCACCCAGCAGGATCGTCATGTACGGGGAGCTTGCTTCCATCGGGACTCCCTTCCTGGATCGTCTGAGGAAATGTGTGGAACGGGATGCCATCCCGGAAAATACAGATATATTAAATATAGAAGTTTCTGAATTTGGTCCGGACCTGGGAGCCATGGGCGCAGCGGCGCTGGTGCTGCAGGAAGCGTTCGAATTTCTGGAAGAGACCATATAATAGAGCAGTTGCACTTACCGGATCAGGATACATAAGAGATTGATTTACATGAAAGAATATATACTATGAAGGAAAGATTGATGATTGCCGCCGATATCGGCGCGAGCAGCGGAAAGATGGCAGCCGCCGTGTTTGACGGCAGGCAGATGCACATAAATGAATATTGGGATTTCCCGAACCGCCCGGCGGACATCGGAACGGCGCTTTACTGGGATGCGTTTGGACTCTATCATTCCATTTTGGACGGGCTCGCCCTCTTTCGGGAAAAATACGGACAGGCCGAGACATTTGCAATCGACACGTGGGGCGCCAGCTACGGACTGCTGGATGGCTTCGGACGGCTTCTGGAGCCGGTCTACCATTACCGGGATGAACGGACCTCCGGCACGATGGAGGACATGAAGCAGGTGATGGACGAGTGGGAGCTCTTTCAGCTCACCGGATGCCAGTGCAACAGGACGTACACGCTTCCGCAGCTCTATTCCTACGTGTTACAGAAGAGCCGGATCCTTGAATCGGCGGAGGACATGCTGTTCCTGCCGGATCTGTTGTCCTATTTCCTGGGAGGGGAGATCAGCTGTGAGATGACCATCGCCGGAACCTCCTGCCTTCTGGAGAACCGGCAGGAGGACTGGAGCCGCCAGGTGATGAAGCGCTTCGGCCTTCCGGAAAAAATGCTGCCGCCCATCGTGGAGCCGGGAAAGGAAAAAGGAAGCTTCGGGGCCTGGGTGGCCGAGAAGACCGGGATGCAGAAGACCCGGATCATCGCGGCAGTGAGCCATGACAGTGCCGCGGCGGTGGCGGCTATTCCGGATTTCGGAAAAGAAGATCTGTACATCAGCGTGGGAACCAGCATCAGTATGGGCATTGAGAGAGAGGACTGCCTGCTGACCAGGGAGGCCTATGAAAAGGGCTTCAAGAACACCGGAGGAATCGACCGGAGAAAGATCATTTACCGGGATTTCTCGGCAAGCTGGCATATCAATGAATTTTTGCGGACAAAGCGGGAAGAGGGAAAGGATTATACTCACCCGGATCTGATCTGGCTTGCCCAGAATACGCCGTCTCCTCATGTTTACATTGATGTGGAGGACGCGCTGCTGGGCACCGCGGGAGGCGATACGTGCGCGAAGATCAATGACTATCTGCGGCGTACAGGCCAGCCGCTGCTGGAAAAGGACGGCGAATTTATCCGGTGTATCTATGAAAGCATCGCAATGAAGGTGCGGTATTATGCCTGTGCGTTCCAGGAGCTGGGAGAGCATTTTTCAAGGATCTATGTGATCAACGGAGGTTCCAGAAACGGGCTTTTGATGCAGTTCATCAGCAACGCCCTGGATAGGGAGATCCATGCGGGAATGACCTATGCCACGATCTCCGGCAATCTGCTGACACAGCTGTATGCCCAGGGCGAGGTGACGTCGGTGGAGCAGATGCGGCAGCTTTCAAAGGAGTCCTTTGAGTTGAAGGTGTATGAGCCGGATCAGGGGGCGCAGTGGAGAGAGGAATTTGCAAGGTATCAAATATTGGAGTCCAGTCAATCAATCAAAAAATAAAGGAGGAAAAACATGTTTAAGAAAATGGTAAGTGTAATGCTTGCAGGCGCTATGGTGATCAGCCTTGCGGCCTGCGGCGGAGGCAATGCGGGCGGAGACAGCGGCAGCGGCAGCCAGAGTGAGGCGGACAGCGGCAGCGAAGCGGAAAGTGAAGAAAGCAGCGACGAGGGCGGCAGCAGTGAAGCAGGCGGATCTATTTCCCTGTGGACCTGGTCCCCGGTGACACGTACTGCGGAAAAGATGATCGCGGCATTTGAAAAGGAAAATTCCGATATCACGATCGACTATACGAATTATAACTACAATCCGGAATACTTAGAGGCGATCTCCGCGGCTTCATCTGCGGACAATCTTCCGGATATCATGGGACTGCAGCCGGGTTCTCTGACGCAGACCTATTCCGATTATCTGATCGATCTCGGAGAATATGCGAAAAAAGAGTGGGGCGATGACTGGACATCCGTATACGACAATGTAACCCAGAGCCAGCTCCAGTTAGGAAATGCGGAGGGGGACGACAGCTACTACATTCTCCCGATCGAGACACAGGTGATCTACATCGAGTACAATAAGACACTGTTTGACAGCCTTGGCCTGAAAGCTCCGACCACCTATGCGGAGCTGGTAGACTGCTCCAAGAAGCTCAGAGACGGCGGCTACGCACCCTTATTCTTCGGCGGAGCGGACGGATGGCAGCATGTAAACCTGCTGATCATGTGTACCTCACAGATCGACAAGGACCTCTTTGACGCCTGCCAGAACGGCGAGAAGGAATGGACCTGCGATGAGATGAAGAAGGCAATGACCAACTACAAGAAGCTGTTTGACGACGGTGTCATTCAGGACGGCGCACTTTCCTCCACAAGCTACAGCGACGGAACGACTCTGTTCCTTGCAGGCCAGGCGGGAATGATGGCACTTGGCTCCTGGTGGGCTCAGGAATATACAGCGGACGATGTGGCGGACGCAGTTGCAAACTGGGATTATGATTACTTCTATCTCCCGGCAATCTCTGATGATGTGGAAGCTTCCAAGCCCATCGGCGGCGTGGACTTCGGATACGGCATCACCAAGAACTGCAAGGATCCGGAAGCAGCATGGAAGGCTCTGGCAAGCTTTGCGGCAGGCGCAGGCGGACAGGAGATCGCAAATGATATGAACAACCATCTGTCCTATCCGGATATGGAGCCGGATACCAGCGTGATGATCGAGAGAGACGGTCTGCAGAAAGCAGTTGACGAGTTCAACAAATCCGGTAAGGATATCGCAGGCGGACTGGTAAATCAGCGTATCGCGGAATCCACCATCGAGACTGCAGTCCAGGAAGCAATGCAGGGACTGGTTGGCGGAGAATATGATGTAGACGCGGCAGCGGCTCACATTCAGGAAGCACAGGATGCTCTGTAAAAAACAGAAAATCCGTCTGGAAGGGCAGAATATTCTGTAAAAATAGTAAATGTATCTGGAAGAGCAGAATGCTCTTATAAAAGAAAAGTAAAAAATGTTTCTGTACGAAATTATATAAGAATGAAAAAAATCATTGATTGAGTGCCTGGATCGGAGGGGAGCCTTTGAGGGTTCCCCTCATTTCTATTCCCGGGGATGCAAAAAAAGCGTCAGGCGTTTTGTACACCATTCAAAAATCATCGGAGAGGAGGGTGTGGAGTGGAGAATACGAAGATCAAGAAAAAGCAGAAGATCAACTGGATCGCATATCTGTTTATCGCTCCGGCGATGTTCTTCTTCTGCATGTATATTTTGTACCCCATTTTGTTTGTTTCGACACACAGTGTTTATAAATGGTCAACCCTGTCAAAAATGGAATTCGTCGGACTGGCCAATTATTTCAGTCTCTTAAAGGATTCTACGTTCTGGACGACCATCAAAAACTCGGCGGTCTGGATTCTGGTCACAGTACCGATACAGGCCTGTCTCGGATTTATCCTTGCGTACATCATTGAGGAACGGCTCGGACGGAAAAAACGCAATGGAAAAGGAATCTCGAAGATGGTATTCCGTACCATTTTTTTTATACCGGTCGTCACCTCCGTTACGGTCGTAGCGATCGTGTGGAGCAAGATTTTTCAGCCCTATCAGGGGATCCTGGGGTATTATCTGAACCAGTGGTTCAATATGTCCCCGACCATCAACGTGCTGGGCAACGCGAATGTGGCCCTGTTCGGAGTGATGCTGGCCAATATCTGGGAGTGGACGGGATGGTCCATGATCATGTATGTAGGCGGCCTGTCGCAGATTTCCGACGATATCAAGGAAGCGGCACGGATTGACGGCGCGACAGTATGGCAGGAGCTAAGGTATGTATACCTGCCCTCTCTGGCATCGGTGCACAAGTCGCTGCTGATGTTGGGCGTGATCGGTTCATTGCAGACTTACGCGCTGGTGGGCGTGATGACCAACGGCGGACCGAACCATGCGACGGAGATGCCGGGAACCTACATCTTCCTGAAGGGCTTTACCCAGAACCAGATGGGCTATGCATGTACCATCTCAGTTGCGATCCTGTTAGTCGCGCTGATCCTGACCTTTATACAGGTACGGTTCCTTGGTTCCGGTGATTTCATGAAGAAAGGAGACTGACCATGGCAAATTCAAATCAAAAATCCGGGTCCCGTCCGCAGATGGGGCAGGCAGGATGGATCCTGCTGCTGATCATTGCGACGGTCATGACGTTGCTGCCTTTGATCTTTACGCTCAGCCTGTCCTTCCGGACGCAGAATTCCATCTATGATCCGCGCCTGTTTGTGACGGAACTGACCAACGGCAATTATATCAAGGCAATGAAAGACAATCCGACCATTCCCTATAATTTCCTGGCCAGCTTTGTGATCTCCACGGTTTCCACCATTGCGACGGTACTGTTCGCGTCCATGGCTGTGTTCGGGTTTTCCAGGGAAAATGTGAAGGGGAAGCTGCTCATGTACAACATGATCATGTGTGCCCTGATGGTTCCGATCAGCGCGCTGGTGATTCCGATCACGCAGCTCAACAGCAGGTTCGGGCTTCTGGACAATTATTTCGGGCTGATCTTTCCGTATATTGCGCTGAATATCCCCTATGCGGTGACGATCCTGCAGGGATTTATGTCTGGAATTCCCAAGGAGCTGGAGGAGGCGGCCATCATCGACGGCTGTTCCACGCCGGGACTGTATGTGCGGATCGTGCTGCCGCTGCTGAAATCCGGTATCGTGGTGGTGTCCATCTGGACCTTCCTGACCTGCTGGAATGAGTTTTTCCTGGCGCTGTGTACGATGACGAAGGCCACCACAAAGACCCTCCCGCTGATCGCGCAGCAGTACAAGGGCGTATACAACAGCCAGCCGGGAGTTTTGTTTGCGATCCTGATCATTATCACGATCCCGATGATCATCTTCTACTCCATTGTGCAGAAGCAGTTTGTGAAGGGTATGACATCCGGTGCGGTGAAGGGATAGTGAGAAGCGTATGTGGATATGGAACAGTGAAGAGACGGCGCTCAGGGAAGCGCTGGAAGGGATCCTGTATGCGGAGCCCGGAATCTATGAGAAGCTGGATACAAAATATGGCTGCGGCCTGTTCCGGAAACATCTGCCGGAGGATCAGGTGCGGGTCATTGTAGACGGCGGCGGAGGCTACGGCCCCATGTGGGCCGGCTTCGCCCGGCAGGGGCTGGCGGACGCGGCGGTGCATGGGGAGTTCAACTGCGCTCCCAATGCCTATGTGCTCTATGAGATGGCAAAAACAATCGATGCGGGGAAAGGCGTACTGTTTTTGTGCAATCATTTCATGGGAGACTATCTGAATAATGACATGGCGCTGGAATTGCTGGAGCACGAGGGAATCCGGGCTAGGGCCTGCTATATTTCCGATGATGTGTGCAGCTGTATCGGTGAGGAAAAAGAGGCAAGGGGCGGGCTCCACGGTATCGCCCAGGTGGCGAAGCTGGCGTCTGCGGCCGCGGCCCAGGGGGATTCTCTGGAAGAGGTCTGGCGTCTGGCGGAAAAGGGCAATGAACGGCTGCGCTCTGTCACGATGAAGGTGGAGGAAGAGGGGAAACTTCTGGTTGGACCGGGATTTTCCGGGGAGCCTCCGGTGGAGAGCGTGCCTTTTGAATCGGCGGACCAGTTGGTTTCTCTGGCGGTTGACAGGCTTCTGGCGGAGCTGGAGCCTTACGGCCCGAAGGAGGTGTTCCTGTGCATCAACCGGCTGCGGCGGATGTGCTTTACCGAGGGCTTTGTGGTGCTCCGCGCGGCGGTCCGGTATCTGCAGAAAAAAGGGATTGCCGTGTACGGCAGCTCAGTGGGCACGTATTTTGATGTGTTTGATTCCAACGGCTGCATGATCTCGCTGCTGGCTGTGGATGAGGAGATGAAAGCCTGTCTGGGAAACGCATCAGGCTATGATTTTACGGTCTGAGAGAGGTGGAAAAGATGGGAATGATTCACGTAGAGACACTGCAGGAAATGTTTTTTCATGGGGCAGAGCTGATCATCGAAAAGGAACCGCGGCTGACGGAAATCGATTCGGTGATCGGGGACGGTGACCACGGAACCGGGATGAAGCGGGGATTTTCCGCGGTGAAAATGATGCTTGGCGAAAGGAAATTTCACCATGTAGATGAGCTCTGCCAGGCGGTCAGTCTGGAACTGATCAAAAGCATGGGCGGAGCTTCGGGAGTGATCTTCGGGACCATGTTCTTCGGCGGGATCGGCAGGCTTCCGCATGGAGACGCGGTATCAACGGAAGAACTGGCGGATTATTTTTATGACGGCGAGCAGGCCATTGAACGCAGGGGCCGCTCCAAGCCGGGGCAGAAGACCATGCTGGATGCGCTGTATCCCGCTGTCTGCGCATTGAAGGAGCATGCGGAGGCAGAGGCAGGCGAGATGCTTGTGGCGGCGTGTCAGGCGGCGGCAAAAGGCGCGGAGGAGAGTAAGGGCATCCTGCCCAGGGTGGGACGCAGCAAGAATTTCCGGGAGGAGGCCATCGGGCTTCCGGATCCGGGAGCGGTGTCTGTGAGCTATCTGTTCCGGGCATTTTCGGAGGTGCTGGAGAACTGATGCGCTGTCTGGGTTTTGCGAATGGACGTGCAGGCTGGAGGCTCTGTAGAGCATCTAACCATACAGGCAGAATTTAGAAGCTGCCGAAAGGACACATTTCTAAAGCAGGTATTCGGAAAGCGTGTTTTGAAACGGCGGATTTCAGGTATAGGAAAGAGGGAAGGATTATGTTAGAGAAGGTCAGCAATATTTTGAAGCTTGCGGATCAGTGCAATACGTCTGCGATTGCATTTATCTGTACGGATTATAATATGGTATATTCGGTGGTGACGACTGCGGAGAAGACGAATACGCCAGTCATCGTGATGCTGCTGCCGGAGCATGTGGAAATGAACAATACCATGAATGTCAGCGGATTTGCACAGATGACAAAGGAACTGGCGACCTCGGTGAAGGTTCCGGTGGGACTGCATCTGGACCACAGCTATGATTACAGATCGGTGATGCAGGCCATCCGCGGGGGATTTGACTCTGTAATGATCGATGCGTCCGCCCATGAGCTGGACGAAAATATCGCCGTGACCAGAAAGGTGGTGGAGACGGCGCACATTTTCGGCGTGGACGTAGAGGCGGAGATCGGGCACGTAGGACTGGCACAGGACTGCGACGGCGACAAGAGTGATTTTTATACAAAGGCAGATGCCGCCGAACGATTCTGCCGGGAGACCGGCTGTGATTCTCTGACCATCGCCATTGGAAATGCCCACGGCGTCTATGTGGAAACGCCCCATCTGGATATTGCCAGGCTGGAGGAGATCAACGCGGCGACGGATGTGCCGCTGGTGCTCCACGGAGGAAGCGGGATTCCCCACGACCAGCTGGAGATCGCATTTACAAAAGGGATCAATAAGTTTAATGTAGGGACCGAGTTCCTGGGTGTGTACTATGACGCGGTGACGGAATACGTGAAGAAGACAGAGGGCGACGGGAGGCCGCTGAAGATGCTGGAGGTTCCCATGTTCGTGCAGGAACGGCTGGAGAAGTACCTGGAAGAGAAATTGAAATTGTCGAAGTTTTAAAACGATATCTTTAATAACAATTAAAAAACGTCGTTTACTTAACGTAATAGCCTCCGTAATCATACGGAGGCTATCATGACTTAGATTTCATAATAATGCCCTATAGGCAAGATTCAAGGTTTCCCTTGCTCTCTTATTATATGATATTCTAAAAATTGGGTCAAGAAAAAATGTAAAGCCCCTTGATTTTGTATATTCCCTCTTGACAGATTCACTTTTTTGTGGTTACATGAACATATGAACAATTATTCATATGTATTGCGATATCATTTGGGAGGGATACTATGGGAGAATCAGCAATTCAAAATGAAGAAATCATAAAACAAGACAGGAAACATTGGAATCACAATCATGAGATGCATGAGTCGCATGTTCATGACCATGGAGAACATTGCGGCTGCGGTCACGACCATTCGCACGAGAAACATACTCACGAATTTCATGAGCATCATCACGACCACGGAGAGCAGTGCGATTGCGGCCACGCCCATTCGCATGAGGAGCATATTCACGAATCTCATGAGCATCATCACGACCACGGAGAGCATTGCGGTTGCGGCCATGATCACGGTCATGAAGGCCACCACGACCACGAA
>CATLCV010000139.1 GCA_949893755.1 uncultured Lachnospiraceae bacterium
CAACCTGAACCAGTCCATTGCCAGCTTCGCCAGAAGCTGTTTCAACTACGCTCTGGACATCAAACAGGATCTCTGGTTCGCGACCAAAGACACGATCTCCAAAAAATACGACCACACCTTTAAAGACATTTTCCAGGAGATCTACGACGCGGAATACGCGGACAAATTCAAAGAGGCCGCAATCGTCTACTTCTATACCTTAATCGACGATGCCGTAGCCCGTGTGATGAAGTCTGAAGGCGGCTACATCTGGGCCTGCAAGAACTACGACGGAGACGTCATGAGCGACATGATCTCCTCCGCCTTCGGTTCCCTGGC
Source organism: uncultured Lachnospiraceae bacterium (assembly GCA_949893755.1). Classification (GTDB taxonomy): domain Bacteria; phylum Bacillota; class Clostridia; order Lachnospirales; family Lachnospiraceae; genus Schaedlerella. The sequence continues at coordinate 319 of CATLCV010000139.1, forward strand.
CATGATGACCTCCGTCCTCGTATCCCCCGACGGCTACTACGAATACGAGGCCGCCCACGGCACCGTCCAGCGCCACTACTACAAGCACTTAAAAGGAGAAGAAACCTCCACCAACTCCGTAGCCACCATCTTCGCCTGGACCGGCGCCCTGAGAAAACGCGGCGAACTGGATGGAAACCAGGCCTTAATGGACTTCGCCGACAAACTCGAAAAAGCCACCATCGCCACCATCGAGTCCGGCGAAATGACCAAGGACCTGGCACTAATCACAACAATGGAGAACCCGACCGTACTTAACAGCGAAGATTTTATTAAGGCCATTGCAAAAAGATTATAAAAGACAATAACAACTATTTTGTGTGATTGGGGATGCCATAACGGCATCCCCGTTGTAATACCGAGCACAATATTCACCGCAGATTTCCTCACCGTGAGTATACAATCCATTCCCCCGGAAAGTATTCCGCCCCTGCCCAAATTCCTCACTGCGCTGATTCTCTCTGATCCCATTGCAGATCCAAAAGTAAAAGTTCCGCAGCTCCACCAGAAGAACACACCGCCGGCTGAAATACGCAGTTTTGCCGAAAGCGCAGCCCGGTCAGAGATCATTGCCCAAAGGAACCTCTCAAAAAACGCCGACGCTTAGCGAGGTTTTTTCGAGCTTAGCACCGCTGCGTTTTTTGCGAAGCGGAAGCGGGGTGACGCGGGCAATGATCTCTGACCGGGCGGACCCTTCCACTATCTCCGTATTTCTGCCAATTTCTACTTTTTTTCATTGTAATTTTCCAACATTTAGTTTATACTAAAATAGGCATAAATTTTGGTTTAATTTTTAAATATTTTTTTATATGGAGGGCTAAAATATGAGCTACAATGCAACTGGGAACCCAGCAAGCAGAAGAATTGCCACGATGCTTGATGAGGGAAGCTTTGTTGAGATCGGCGGCGCAGTGACAGCCAGAAATACCGATTTCAATCTGCAGGCAAAAGAGACTCCATCCGACGGTGTTATCACCGGTTATGGAGTGATCGATGGTAATCTGGTGTATGTATACAGCCAGGACGCGACCGTTTTGAAGGGCGCGGTAGGCGAGATGCATGCAAGAAAGATTGCCAATATTTATGATATGGCAATGAAGATGGGGGCGCCGGTCATCGGTCTGGTAGACTGTGCGGGGCTGCGTCTTCAGGAAGCGACCGACGCGCTGGAGGCATTTGGAAGTCTGTATTTCAAGCAGTCCATGGCATCCGGTGTGATTCCGCAGATCACCGCGATCTTCGGTATGTGCGGCGGCGGGCTTGCAGTTGTTCCCGGACTGACGGATTTCACATTTATGGAAAGCAAGGACGGCAGACTGTTTGTGAATTCCCCGAATGCCCTGGAGGGAAATGAGATCTCCAAATGCGATACGTCCAGTGCCGAATATCAGAGCCAGACCTCCGGCCTGGTGGACGGAATCGGAACAGAAGAAGAGATTTTAGGCCAGATCCGTACTCTGATCAGTATGATTCCGGCCAACAATGAAGATGATAATTCCTATGAGGAATGCATGGATGACCTGAACCGTGTCTGTGAGGATATTGCCAATGCATCCGAGGATACAGGCATTGCACTTGCGCAGATTTCGGACAGCCAGGTGTTCTTCGAGGTGAAGAAGGAATATGCAAAAGAGATGGCCGCAGGCTTCATCCGTCTGAACGGCATGACCGTCGGAGCACTTGCCAACCGTTCCAAAATCTATGATGCGGATGGAAACGCGGAGAGCTTTGACACGGTGCTGACCGTAGACGGCTGCAAGAAAGCGGCGGATTTCCTGAATTTCTGCGACGCGTTTTCCATTCCGGTTTTGACACTGACCAATGTGACCGGCTATGAAGCGACAAAAGCGGCAGAAAAGGATATGGCAAAGAGCGTTGCAAAGCTGACCTATGCATTTGCGAACGCGACGGTGCCGAAGGTCAATGTGATCGTAGGCAAGGCTTACGGAAGCGCTTATGTGGCAATGAACAGCAAGTCCATCGGCGCGGATCTGGTCTATGCCTGGCCGGATGTTCAGATCGGCATGATGGATTCCGCGCTTGCGGCGAAGATCATGTATGCGGACGCGGATGCCGAGGTGCTCAAAGAGAAGGCGGCGGCATATCAGGAGCTGCAGTCCAGCCCCATGTCTGCGGCAAGGCGGGGATATGTGGATGCGATCATCGAACCTGCAGACACCAGAAAATATGTGATCGGAGCATTTGAAATGCTGTTCACAAAAAGAGAGGACCGTCCGGACAAAAAACACGGTACGGTTTAGTGAGGTGAGGCGAAGTGAAGAAAAAATTAAGTATAGCAGGGCTTGTCCTGATCCTGATCTTCTGCCTGGCAGGATGCGGAAGCAAGTCAGCGGAAAAAGAGTATGATGAGGAAAGGCTGCAGCAGTATGCGCAGGGGATCATCGATAATTTCAGCAAAATGTCGGACAAGGAGTTTGACCAGTATCGGTCCATGTCAGATTACAACCTGGATTATACACTGATGATGACAGGATTTCCGATCGCGGGGGATAACTTCCGGACCATGATCGATGCCTGGAAGTCCGGACAGGACGACTGCGGTGAATTTCTGGAGATCGGAGATTTTACGACCGAAGTCACGAATACCGGTGTGGTTCTTTCGGCTCCTCTGAAAGGGGAAGAAAGGGATGCCGACCTGCAGTTTGCCTTTGATGAGAACGGGCAGATGGAGAGCATCACGGTCAATGCGCACTATTCAACAGGCGAGATCCTGAAAAAGGCCGGGCTGAATACGATCCTGGGAATGGGAACCGTATTCGTGGTATTGATTTTTATTTCATTTATTATTTCACTGTTTGAGAAGATTCCGGCATTGGAAGCGAAGTTCCGGAAGAAAGAAGCCGCACCGGCCGCGCCGGCACCGGCTCCGGCTGCAGCGGCAGAGCCCGTACCTGCGGCGCAGGCCGATGACAGTGAACTGATCGCCGTGATCGCGGCAGCGATCGCAGCGGCGGAGGGAACGACCACCGACGGATTTGTAGTACGTTCCATCAAGAGAAGAAAATCCAATAAATGGAATTCATCAGTAAGGTGATATAAGGAGGAGAATAAAAGATGAAAAATTATACGATCACAGTAAATGGAAATGTCTATGATGTAACAGTAGAAGAGAACGGCGCAGGCACGGCACCGGCAGCGAGACCTGTGGCAGCGGCGGCACCGGCGGCAGCACCGAAGGCGGCTCCGGCAGCACCAAAGGCAGCGGCAGGCGCAGGCAGCATCCAGGTGAAGGCCGGTGCGGCAGGCAAGGTATTTAAGATCGAAGCAAGCGTAGGACAGAGCGTACAGGCCGGCGATCCGGTTGTCATCATCGAAGCGATGAAGATGGAGATCCCGGTTGTTGCCCCGGAGGCAGGAACAGTTGCTAGTATTGATGTAGCAGTCGGCGATGCCGTAGAAGCAGGAGCAGTATTGGCTACATTAAACTAGTTTAAATACGGAGGTTTAACAAATGGAATATATTTCAAATACGCTGGGACACCTCATCGAGCAGACTGCGTTCATGAACCTGACCTGGGGAAATGTGATCATGATCGCGGTTGCCTGCGTGTTCCTATATTTAGCAATCAGACATGAATTTGAGCCGCTGCTCCTTGTTCCGATTGCCTTCGGTATGCTGCTTGTCAATATCTATCCGGATATCATGCTTCATGCCGAGGACTCCTCAAACGGGGTAGGCGGACTCCTCTATTACTTTTATGTGTTGGATGAATGGGCCATCCTGCCGTCCCTGATCTTCATGGGCGTCGGCGCGATGACCGATTTCGGACCGCTGATCGCCAATCCGAAGAGTTTCCTGCTTGGAGCGGCGGCACAGTTCGGTATCTTCGCGGCTTATCTGGGAGCCATGGCAATGGGATTTTCAGATAAGGCTGCGGCAGCGATCTCCATCATCGGCGGTGCGGACGGACCGACCTCCATCTTCCTGGCAGGGAAGCTTCAGCAGACCGCGATCATGGGACCCATCGCTGTGGCGGCATATTCCTATATGTCCTTAGTACCGATCATCCAGCCGCCGATCATGAAGCTTTTGACCACGGAAGAAGAGCGGAAGATCAAGATGGAGCAGCTCCGTCCGGTCAGCAAGCTGGAGAGGATCCTGTTCCCGATCGTCGTGACCATCGTGGTCTGTGTGATCCTTCCGACGACAGCTCCGCTGGTTGGTATGCTCATGCTGGGTAACCTGTTCCGGGAGTGCGGCGTGGTAAGACAGCTCACCGAGACTGCTTCCAATGCCCTGATGTATATCGTGGTCATCCTGCTGGGAACGTCTGTAGGCGCGACTACAAGCGCGGAGGCATTTCTGAACTGGAGCACGATCAAGATCGTAATCCTCGGACTGGTGGCGTTTGCATTCGGAACGGCAGCCGGAGTCCTCTTCGGAAAGCTGATGTGCAAGGTGACCGGAGGCAAGGTGAATCCGCTGATCGGTTCTGCCGGTGTATCCGCGGTTCCGATGGCGGCCAGAGTTTCCCAGAAGGTGGGGGCGGAGGCAGATCCGACCAACTTCCTTCTGATGCATGCAATGGGACCCAATGTTGCCGGAGTCATCGGTACTGCGGTAGCGGCCGGAACCTTTATGGCGATATTTGGTGTGAAGTAAAAGGATCAAATTAAATGGAGGACAAATTGAATGGCAGAAATAGCAAAAAAACCGGTAAAAATAACAGAGACCATTCTGCGTGACGCGCATCAGTCTCTGATCGCTACCAGAATGACGACAGAACAGATGATGCCGATCGTGGAGAAGATGGACAAGGTCGGATACCATGCGGTAGAATGCTGGGGAGGCGCGACCTTTGACGCATCCTTACGTTTTTTGAAGGAAGATCCGTGGGAGAGGCTCCGGAAGTTCCGCGACGGATTTAAGAATACGAAGCTGCAGATGCTGTTCCGCGGGCAGAACATCCTGGGATACCGTCCCTATGCGGATGACGTGGTAGAGTATTTTGTACAGAAGTCCGCGGCAAACGGAATCGACATCATCCGTATCTTTGACTGTATGAACGATATCCGCAACCTGCAGACAGCAGTAACGGCAGCCAACAAGGAAAAGGCCCACGCGCAGGTTGCCATGTCCTATACTCTGGGCGATGCGTATACGCTGGAATACTGGATGGATCTGGCAAAGAGGATCCAGGATATGGGCGCAAACTCCATCTGTGTCAAGGATATGGCTGGACTTCTCTGCCCGTATCAGGCAACGGAGCTTGTAACCGCTCTGAAGGAAGCGGTGGAGATTCCGATCGAGATGCATACCCACTATACCTCCGGCGTAGGCTCCATGACCTACCTGAAATCCATCGAGGCAGGCGCGGACATCATCGATACCGCAATGTCGCCCTTCGCACTGGGAACCTCCCAGCCGGCGACAGAGGTTATGGTGGAGACCTTCAAGGGGACGCCTTATGATACAGGGCTGGATCAGAACCTTCTGGCAGAGATCGCGGATTACTTCCGTCCGATCCGGGATGAAGCTCTCGCAAGCGGCCTGCTGAATCCGAAGAATATGGGCGTCAATATCAAGACGCTGCTGTACCAGGTACCGGGCGGTATGCTGTCCAACCTGACAAGCCAGCTGAAGGAGCAGGGCGCGGAAGACAAGTTCTACGATGTGCTGGAAGAAGTGCCGCGTGTAAGGGCAGACCTTGGAGAGCCGCCGCTGGTAACTCCGTCGTCACAGATCGTGGGAACCCAGGCCGTATTCAATGTGCTGATGGGCGAGCGCTATAAGATGGCGACCAAGGAGACCAAGGATGTATTGACCGGAAAATACGGCGCAACCGTAAAACCGTTCAATCCGGAGATCCAGAAGAAGGTAGTCGGAGAGGATGCGGAGATCATCACCTGCCGTCCGGCAGACCTGATCCCGGACGAGCTGGATACCCTCCGCAAGGAATGCGCGCAGTGGATCCAGCAGGATGAGGATGTGCTCAGCTACGCGCTGTTCCCGCAGGTAGCAGTAGACTTCTTTAAGTACAGGGAAGCACAGCAGACGAAGGTGGATGCAAAGGTAGCGGACACAGAGAACGGGGCTTATCCGGTATAAAGACAGGTGATCCATTACAAATAGTGAAAAAAGCCGGGGCCGGTTTCCTCCACACGAAAAGCGGCTTCGGCTTTTTATTAGAGTAATAAAGGAGCAGGAAAATGACAGTTCGGGAAAGAATTGAGAAGCTTCAGGAACTGATGAAGAAGCAGGACATACAGATCTATATCGTTCCCACGGCGGATTATCATCAGAGTGAATACGTCGGGGAGCATTTTAAGGCAAGGAAATATCTGACAGGCTTTACCGGGTCCGCAGGAACGGCAGTGGTCCTCCAGGACCGGGCCTATCTGTGGACGGACGGAAGATACTTTATCCAGGCGGCGCAGGAGCTTCAGGGAAGCGGGATCATCCTGCAGAAGGCAGGGGAGCCGGATGTGCCGGCCATGGAGGCGTTTTTAAAGCAGGAGCTGCCGGAATCCGGAGTGATCGGATTTGACGGCCGCACGGTAGGCGTTGCCAAGGGACAGGAATATGCGAAGATCGCGTCAGACAAGGGCGGCAGTGTCCGGTATGATCTGGATCTGATGGATGAGATCTGGGAGGAACGCCCGGCGCTTTCTGAAAAACCGGCCTTTCTCCTGGACATCCGATATGCCGGGGAATCGGTGGAGCATAAGCTGGCGCGGGTGCGGGAGGCCATGGAAGAACAGAAGGCAGATGTGCTGGTGATCACCAGCCTGGACGATATCGGATGGCTCCTGAATATCCGCGGAAATGATGTGGAGTATTTTCCGCTGCTTCTTTCCTATGCGGTAGTTGGGAAGGACGGGGTCGAGCTGTATGCGGATGAGCGGAAGTTTTCCGATGAAATGAAAGTGCATTTCCGGGAAAACCATGTGACCTTGTATCCGTATGACGGGATTTACGGCCGTATGAAAACATTCACTAAGGAACAGAAGGTGATGCTGGATCCGGAGCAGATGAATTATGCCCTGTTCAGCAATATTTCCGGGGAGGTCCAAAAGATCCAGGCGGAAAATCCGATCGTGCTGATGAAGGCAGTCAAGAATCCGGTGGAAGCGGAGAATATCAGAAATGCCCACATCAAGGACGGGATTGCGCACACGAAGTTCATGTACTGGCTGAAAACGAATATCGGGAAGGAACGCATCACGGAGATGACGGCTTCCGCAAAGCTGGAGGAATTTCGGGGGATGCAGGAGCATTATATGGGACCCAGCTTCGGGCCGATCAGCGCGTATAAGGAGCATGCGGCATGCGCCCATTATTCCTCCACGCCGGAAACGGATGTGGAATTGAAGACCGAGGGACTTTTCCTGACGGATACCGGCGGACACTACTGGGAAGGCTCCACGGATATTACCAGAACGGTGGCGCTGGGAGAGATCACCGGGGAAATGCGGCGGCATTTTACTACGGTAGTCTGCAGTATGCTGCATCTGGCGGATGCCAGGTTCCTGTATGGCTGCTCGGGATTGACCCTGGATTATGCGGCAAGAGAGCCGTTTTGGAGACAGGGGCTGAATTATAATCACGGGACCGGTCATGGGGTTGGATACCTGGGGAATATCCATGAGCCGCCTGTGAATTTCCACTGGAAACGGGTGCCCGGAAAATCTAAATATCCGGCGCTGGAGGTCCGTATGGTGATCACGGACGAACCGGGGATTTATATAGAAGGTTCTCATGGGATCCGCATTGAGAATGAGCTGATGGTAGCCGAAGGGGAGAAGAATGAGTACGGACAGTTCCTGCATTTTGAGATCCTCACCTACGTACCCATCGATCTGGACGCCATAGATCCGGAGCTGATGACAGAGCAGGAGAAGAAGCTGCTCAATGACTATCATCAGAAGGTATACGAGAAGATCGGGCCGCATCTGACGGAGGAAGAAAGATGTTGGCTTAGAGAATATACAAGGGCAATCGGATGAGCAGAGTATTGGTTGTAGGCGGCGGGGCTGCCGGAATGATGGCGGCGCTGACCGCCGCCGGGAACGGACATGAAGTCCATGTATATGAAAAGAATGAGAAGCTTGGCAAGAAGCTGTTCATCACAGGCAAGGGGCGGTGCAATCTGACCAATGCCTGCGATCTGGATACGCTGTTTGCTTCTGTGGTCAGCAATCCCAAGTTTTTATACAGCGCGTTTTATGGATTTAACAATGAGCAGGCCATCGAGTTTTTTGAGAGCCTTGGACTGCGCACGAAAACAGAGCGGGGGAACCGTGTATTTCCTTTGTCAGACCATTCTTCCGATGTGATCCGCGTGCTGGAAAATGAGATGGAGAGGCGGAACGTGCGGGTGCATCTGCACAGTGAAGTGAAGGAGGTGCTGACAGACGGCGGCGCATTTTCGGGACTCCTCTTTCAGAATGGAAAAAAAGAGACGGGGGATGCCTGCATCATTGCAACCGGAGGGCTTTCCTATCCGTCTACCGGAAGCACGGGGGACGGGTACCGTTTCGCGGAAAGCACCGGCCATAGAGTGACGGAGCCTGCGCCGTCCCTGGTGCCCATGGAGGTGAAGGAATGGTACGCAAAAGAGCTCCAGGGGCTTTCCCTGCGCAATGTTACAGCGGCAGTTTACGACGGAAAAAAGAAGCTGTATGAGGAATTCGGGGAAATGCTGTTCACCCATTATGGGGTCAGCGGCCCGGTGATCTTAAGCGCCAGCAGTGTGGTGGGAAAAAAGCTCGGGCCAGGGAAGGGGCTTGGAGATACGCCGGAGGAAAAGCAGGTATCCCGGAAGCCGGCAACAAAAGAACTGACCTTGAAGATCGACTTAAAGCCCGCATTGACGGCAGAGCAGTTGGACCAGCGGGTACTGCGGGATTTTGAGGAACAGAAGAATAAGCAGTTCAAAAACGCGGTGGACAAGCTGTTTCCCGCAAAGCTGAAGCCGGTCATGATCGAGCTTGGCAATATCCCGCCTGAGAAAAAAGTCCATGAGATCTCCAAAGAGGAGCGGCGCCGATTTGTGGAACTGATCAAAAATTTCCGGATGACTCTGACCGGGCTTCGGGGATTTTCGGAGGCTATCATCACCCGGGGCGGAGTCAGCGTGAAGGATGTGGACCCCGGCACCATGGAATCCCGGCATGTAAAGCATCTTTATTTTGCCGGGGAAGTATTGGACCTGGACGCGCTGACCGGAGGCTTCAATCTGCAGATCGCCTGGTCCACAGGATATGCGGCGGGGAATGCCATTTTTAGTGAATAGGAGGAAGCAAGGATGGGATATAATGTAGCCATTGACGGCCCGGCAGGTGCGGGCAAGAGCACCATCGCAAAGCTGGTGGCGAAGGAGAAGGGATATATCTATGTGGATACCGGAGCCATGTACCGTGCGCTGGCGGTTCATTTTCTGGAAAAGGGGATTGCTGCGGAGGATACGGCAGGGATCATTGCGGCAGCCCGGGAAGCGGAGGTCAGCATCCGCTATGAGGAAGGGGTACAGCAGGTCTACCTGAACGGAGAAAATATTTCTTCCAGACTGCGGACCGAGGAAGTGGGCAACATGGCATCCATGACCTCGCCCATTCCAGAGGTGAGGGAGCGGCTTTTGGAGCTGCAGCGTTCCCTGGCAAGAGAAAGGGACGTGATCATGGACGGCAGGGATATCGGAACGAACATCCTGCCAGATGCGGATGTGAAGGTTTACCTGACCGCCAGTGTGGAAACCCGGGCGAAGCGCAGATACGACGAACTGACCGAAAAAGGGCTGGCCTGCGATTACGAGGAGATCGCAAAGGATATCCGGGAACGGGATGAGCGGGACATGAACCGGGAGACCGCGCCGCTGCGTCAGGCGGAGGATGCCGTTCTGGTGGACAGTTCGGATATGACCATTTCTGAGGTGGTGGAGACGATTGTCAGATTATGCAGGTAAATTCCGCTGCGCCGGTTCATATAGTAACCGCGCAGCCGGAAAAAATTTAGATATAAGGAACCGATATTCATGAAAGTCAAATTAGCAAAAACCGCCGGCTTCTGCTTCGGCGTCAGGCGTGCCGTGGATACGGTATACCGGGAGCTGAAGCGCTGCGGCGGCGAACGGATCTATACCTACGGCCCCATCATCCACAATGAGGAAGTGATCAAGGATATCCAGGCGCGGGGGGCTACAGTCCTTCGGACAGAGGAAGAACTGGATGCCCTCACCGGGGGCACAGTCATCATCCGCTCCCACGGAGTAGAAAAACGGATTTACGACAAGCTGGAGGCCAAAAACATTTCCATCGTGGACGCGACCTGCCCCTATGTGAAAAAGATCCACAACATCGTCCGGGAGGAAAGTGAAAAGGGAAATTTTGTGATCATCATCGGTGATCCGAATCATCCGGAGGTGAAAGGCATACGGGGATGGGCCGGGGAGAACGCGGTGATCATCCAAAATGCGGAAGAGATAGAAGAAAATTCCAAAATAATCGAACATTTCTTCTCAAAAGAGGAAAATAATTCCAAAAATCATGAAAAAAAAGCCTGTGTCGTGTCCCAAACGACATTTAATTACAATAAATTTCAAGATTTAGTTGAAATTATTTCCGAAAAGAGTTATGATATAATTGTTTTAAATACAATCTGCAATGCAACAAAGGAACGTCAGATGGAGGCCCTGCGTATTGCGGAAGAGGTGGATGCAATGATTGTGATTGGAGACAAGCACAGTTCTAACACCCAGAAGTTATTTGAAATATGTGCGAAAGCATGTAAGGATACGTACTACATACAGACACTTGACGATTTGAATTTGAATCAATTAGGGTCAGTGGAAACAGTAGGTATTACAGCGGGGGCGTCCACGCCCAACAAAATAATTGAGGAGGTTCAAGTAATGTCAGAATTATCATTTGAACAGATGTTAGACGAGTCATTCAAGACAATTCACAATGGAGAAGTTGTAGAAGGGACAGTAATCGATGTAAAACCCGATGAGATCATTCTCAACATTGGATATAAAGCAGACGGTATCATTACAAAGAATGAATATTCCAATGATTCTTCTCTTGACCTGACAACGGTGGTTTCCGTAGGGGACGCCATGACAGTGAAGGTGCTGAAGGTGAATGACGGAGAAGGACAGGTGTTGCTGACTTATAAGAGACTGGCGGCTGAAAAGAGCAATGAAAGGCTGAAGGAAGCCTTTGAGAATAAAGAGGTGCTGAAGGCAACGGTGACTCAGATCCTTGGCGGCGGATTATGCGCGGAGGTAGAGGGGGTGCGTGTCTTCATTCCTGCGAGCCTGGTTTCAGATTCTTATGAGAAGGACCTGAGCAAATATGACGGAAAAGAGATCGAGTTCGTGATCAGCGAATTCAATCCGAGAAGAAACCGTGTCATCGGTGACAGAAGGCAGCTTCTGGTTGCGGAGCGTGCGGAGAAGCAGAGAGAGCTGTTCGCGCGTCTGCAGGTTGGAGATACCATCGAGGGCGTAGTGAAGAATGTAACAGACTTCGGTGCATTTGTGGATCTGGGCGGCGTTGACGGCCTGCTCCATATTTCCGAGATGTCCTGGGGAAGAGTCGAGAATCCGAAGAAGGTCTTCAAGGTGGGCGACAACCTGAAGGTTCTTGTAAAGGATATCAACGATACAAAGGTGGCACTCAGCCTGAAGTTCCCGGAGACCAACCCGTGGGCACACGCTTCCGAGGATTTTGCGGTTGGTTCCGTGATCACCGGAAGAGTGGCGCGTATGACAGATTTTGGTGCCTTCGTAGAGCTTGCGCCTGGAGTAGACGCACTGCTTCATGTATCTCAGATTTCCAGAGCGCATGTGGATAAGCCGTCGGATGTTCTTTCCATCGGACAGGAGATTCAGGCGAAGATCGTGGATCTCAACGAGGCGGAGAAGAAGATCAGCCTGAGCATGAAGGCCATTGAGATGTCTGAAATGGCAGATGCGGAATAAGGCTTACGATCCTGTATTTGAGATCAGTGGCAGGTTCAATGGGAATGTTTTACAGGAAGCGGCATATATTTTTATAAAGTGCAGCCGATAAAGAGAATTTGCCTGAATGATACGAAAAAATGGGCGGAGACAAAAAGTGTTTCCGTCCTTTTTTGTTAAGAACAATCTGTCTTTTTGTTAAAAATGCGACAAGATGTTCCCCGAAAGATACAAGAAAATGACGAATTTTACTGGATTTTGTATACAAAGTACTGTAGAATAATATCATGTGAAAAAGAGCTGCTATTCTCAGGCTCATAAGAATTAGAATAGCAGCGGATCAAAGAAAGGAAGGGTAAAAGAATGGGACTTTTAACTTTTAAAGGTGGGATCCATCCCAATGACGGCAAGAGCCTGGCAAAAGACCAGCCGATCACGGAAGTGCTGCCGCAGGGTGATCTGGTATATCCACTTTCCCAGCACATCGGCGCTCCGGCCATCGCAGCCGTGAAAAAGGGCGACCATGTGTTAAAAGGCCAGAAGATCGCAGATGCGGGCGGCTTTGTATCCGCGCCTGTGTATGCGTCCGTGTCCGGGACGGTGAAAGCGTTGGAGAAGCATTTCAATCCGACGGGCAGCAATGTGGACTGTATCGTCATCGAGAATGACGGAGAGTACAGGGAAGCGGAAGCCGCTCCGGTGAAGCCGCTCTCTGAGATGACACGTGATGAGATCCTGACCCGGATCGGGGATGCAGGCATCGTCGGTATGGGAGGCGCAGGCTTTCCGACCCGTGTGAAGCTCTCTCCGAAGGAGCCGGATAAAATTGAATATATCATTGCCAACTGCGCGGAGTGTGAGCCATACATCACAGCCGACTACAGAAGGATGCTGGAGAACACCGAGGAACTGGTCAGCGGGATGCGGGTCATCCTGTCCATGTTCGAGCATGCCCAGGGAATCTTCGGCGTGGAGGACAACAAGAAGGACTGTATCGAAAAGCTGCAGGAAGCCATCAAGGACGAACCACGCATGAAGGTCTGCGCGCTGCAGACCAAGTACCCCCAGGGCGCAGAGCGCCAGCTGATCTTCGCGCTGACAAAGCGCGCCATCAATTCCACCATGCTTCCGGCAGACGCAGGCTGCATCGTGGATAATGTGGAGACACTGGTCAGCATTCACAATGCGGTGATCAACGGAAAGCCGCTGACCGAGCGGATCGTGACCGTCAGCGGAGACGCGGTGGAGAAGCCGGGGAACTTCAAGGTTCTTTTGGGAACCAACCACCGGGAGCTGATCGAGGCGGCAGGCGGATTCAAAAAGGAACCGGAAAAGCTGATCTCCGGCGGCCCCATGATGGGTTTTGCCATGATCACATTGGATGCGCCGGTGACAAAGACTTCTTCCGCCATCCTGGCATTCCAGGAGGACATTGTGGCCAAGGCCATGTCCACCCCCTGCATCAACTGCGGCCGCTGCGTGGAGGTCTGCCCAAGCCGGATCATTCCGTCCAGGCTTGCGGACTATGCGGAGCGCCACGATGAGGAAACCTTTACGGCACAGAACGGGCTGGAATGTGTGGAGTGCGGCTCCTGCAGCTATGTCTGTCCTGCAAAGCGTCCGCTGAAGCAGTCCATCGGTTCCATGAGAAAGATTGCTCTGGCAAATAAAAAGAAGAAATAGAGAGGTGAAAGAACAGTGAATGGAAAATTAAACGTATCATCCTCCCCCCATATCCGGGATAAGGTGACAACCAGCAATATCATGCTGATGGTAGTGATCGCACTGTTGCCTGCTACTTTCTTCGGAATCTATAATTTCCGGCATGAGAACGCATGGCTGCTTGTGGTGGTTACCACAGGCGCGGCAGTGCTGACAGAATACATTTACGAGAAACTGATGAAAAAACCGATCACGATCAAGGATTTCAGCGCCGTAGTCACAGGGCTGCTCCTGGCATTAAATCTGCCGCCCACACTGCCGCTCTGGATGGGGGCACTGGGCTCCGTGTTCGCGATTCTGGTAGTGAAGCAATTGTTCGGCGGATTGGGACAGAACTTCATGAACCCGGCGCTGGGTGCAAGGTGTTTCCTTCTGATCTCCTTTACCGGCCGGATGACTTATTTTGTATATGACGGTGTGACCGGACCGACTCCGCTGGCGGAATTAAAGGCAGGGGAAGCGGTCAACTCCATGAACATGCTGGTGGGGAACATTCGGGGAACCATCGGAGAGACCTCCGTGCTGGCGATCATGCTGGGTGCCATGTTCCTGCTCCTGATGGGAATCATTGATCTTCGGATCCCGGGTACATACATTGTGACCTTCGTGGTTTTCATCACGCTGTTCGGCGGACATGGATTTGATCCCCAGTATATTACCGCGCACCTCTGCGGAGGCGGCCTGATGCTGGGCGCATGGTTCATGGCCACCGATTATGTGACCTCCCCCATCACCAAGGGAGGGCAGATCGTATATGGAGTCTGCCTGGGAGTGCTGACCGGACTCTTCCGTCTGTTCGGCGGTTCCGCGGAGGGCGTATCCTATGCGATCATCATCAGTAACCTTTTGGTTCCGTTGATCGAGAAGGTTACTCTTCCAAAACCATTTGGTAAAGGGGGAGAAAAATAATGAATAAAATAGTAAAGAATACCCTGATCCTGTCGGCCATTACGATCGTAGCGGGCTGTCTCCTGGGGCTGGTCTATGAGATCACCAAGGCTCCCATCGCGCAGGCCCAGGAAAATGCAAAGCAGGAGGCTTATAAGACGGTTCTTGCAGACGCGGCGGAGTTTACGGTGGATGAGACGCTGGATTCGGCCGGGGCAGCGGATGTGCTGCTGGAAGCAGGCTACGCCGGAGATGATATTACGGAAGTAGCGGAAGCAAAGGACGCT
>CATLCV010000140.1 GCA_949893755.1 uncultured Lachnospiraceae bacterium
GTTACCGCGATGGATAAGCCCTCGATGCCGATCTTCTGCAAAAATGCTTTCGTCAGGATGGATTCCCCAACCGGCCGCGGCTTCTCGTCCATCACGTCCTTCGTATGAGGCTCCAGTCCCAGCGCGATTGCCGGAAGGCTGTCTGTCAGCAGATTGATGAACAGCAGATGCACCGGTGCAAAGGGAACCGGAAGCGCCGCGACAGACGCATACAGCACCGCAAGGATCGCTCCGAAATTGCCGGACAGTAAAAACTGGATGGAATTTTTGATATTCCGGTATACATTCCGCCCGTTTTCCACTGCCTTGACAATGGTCGCGAAATTGTCATCCGTCAGCACCATAGAGGCCGCATCCTTGGACACCTCGCTCCCGGTGATGCCAATTGCCACTCCGATATCCGCCTGTTTCAGCGCCGGAGCGTCGTTCACGCCGTCCCCGGTCATGGACACGATATAGCCCTTGTCCTGCCATGCCTTTACGATCCGGATCTTATGCTCCGGCGTCACCCGGGCATAGACTGACACATCTTCTACAAAGTCCCTCAGCTCCTGATCCGACATGGAGTCCATCTCCGAGCCCTCGCAGGCCTCGGAATCGTCCTTTAAAATCCCGATCCGTTTTGCAATGGCCGCTGCCGTCACCTTATGGTCCCCGGTGATCATGATCGGCCGGATCCCGGCCTGCTTACATTGCTTCACAGCCTCCGCAGATTCCTCCCGGGGCGGATCCATCATGGCGATCATCCCGATAAAGGTCAGATGATATTCATCCTCCAGCGTCAGTTCGTGGTCTGCCGGGATCTCTTTATAGGCAAATCCCAGCACCCGCAGCCCTTCTTTGGAAAATTCCTGATTCTGGTTCCGGATCTTTTCCTTGTCCGTATCCGTCAATGGATGCACGCCCTCATCCGTCTGGATGTGGTTCATCCGTTCCAGCAGCACATCGACCGCGCCTTTGACAAGCATGGTGGGCCGGCCCTCCATCACATGCTGGGTGGACATCAGCTTCCGGTCGCTGTCAAAAGGATTCTCCCCGAACCGGGGATATTTTTCCCGGACGCCGGATGCATAGAGTCCGAACCGGTCTCCCAGGCTGATCAGCGCGAGCTCCGTAGGATCCCCGATCTCCGCCCCTTCCGCGTTGGAGGCGTCGTTGCAGAGGATGCTGCTCAGAAGCAGCATGCTTTCCTGAGGATTTTCCAGGTCGATCCCTTCCGCAGGGATCCGGACCCCGTTTACATAATAGTCTTCCACCGTCATCCGGTTCTGGGTCAGCGTTCCCGTCTTATCGGAACAGATGACAGACACACTGCCCAGCCCTTCCACTGCCTGCAGCTTCCGGATGATGGCATGCTCTTTCGCCATTTTCTGCGTCCCGAAGGAAAGCACGATGGTCACGATAGAGCTCAGTGCTTCCGGGATCGCCGCTACCGCAAGGGCTACAGCGAACAAAAAGGCGTCTCCCGCGTCTCCGCCCCGCATCACCTGGATTCCGAACAAAATGCCGCAGAAGATCAGGATGAGGATGGACAGCTTTTTCCCGAACTGATCCAGGCTGATCTGCAGGGGTGTCTGCTTCTGAGAGGTCTGGTTTAAAAGTCCTGCGATCTTGCCCACCTCTGTCTCCATTCCGATGGCAGTCACCGCAAAGGAGGCTCTTCCATAGGTCGCAAAGCAGCCGGAATAGACCATATTCGTGCGGTCCCCAAGAGATACCTCCCCCTTCACCGGCTCCGTGCTTTTCTCAACTCCAAGGCTTTCCCCGGTGAGGGCGCTTTCATCGGTCTTTAAGCTGGCGCACTCCAGGATCCGGCCGTCCGCAGGGATATAGTCCCCCGCGTCCAGATATACGATATCCCCGACCGTCACCTCCGCAGATGGGATCTGGACCAGGTTGCCGTCCCGCATGACCTTTGCCTCCGGCGCAGACAGCTTTTTCAGGCTGTCCAGCGACTGCTCCGCCTTCACGGTCTGCAGGGTTCCCAGAACCGCGTTGATGGTGATCACGACCAGGATCACGACCGCGCTCTCCACATCCCGCAGCAGGCCGGACACGATCGCCGCGGCGATCAGGATCATGACCAGAAAGTCCTTGTACTGGCCCAGAAAAATGTGCAGGATCGTCTCCTCCTTCCCTTCCGCCAGTTCATTTCGCCCGTACTTCTCCTGATGCTCCCGGACCTGCTGGGAGGTCAGCGGCTCCTCGGAACCATTCAGCTGTTTCAGAACCTCCCTGCCCGGTAATTGATAATATTCACTCATATGAAATCCTCCTTATTACAGAGTTATCCTTTATCTTTTACAATATCGTCAAAATTTATAATATGATATCAGGGGCAAAAGGTCATTTCAAGCGGAAATCCTGCCGCTGACAGCGTTTCCGCCAAACATGGCCGCTTGACCCTGATGTCATAGCCTGATTAGTACAGCATTGCGTAATTAACGGTGAATGCTATACTAGAAAGAGAGTCAGGCCCGCCCTATCGAATGAGCAGGTCTGACTCAATCATCCTCCATCAGATTCGTGTCGGTTCCGTGCTTAGGAACTGTAGGAAAACTCAACACATTTCATCCGGATTACACAATTCCCTGTGCGGTCATTGCCTCTACAACCTTCTCAAATCCGGCAATATTTGCGCCTGCCACATAGTTGCCCTTGCATCCGTACTTCTCGGCTGCGTCAGCCATGTTATGGCAGATATTGATCATAATGTTTTTCAGCTTCGCGTCCACCTCTTCAAAGGACCAGCTCAGACGCTCGCTGTTCTGGGACATCTCCAGAGCGGAGGTTGCCACACCGCCTGCATTGGCTGCTTTTCCGGGAGCAAACAGGATCCCGTTCTGCTGCAGGTACTCGGTTGCTTCCATGGTGGTCGGCATATTCGCGCCTTCCGCGACAGCGATACATCCGTTTGCCGCCAGCGCCTTGGCGTCCTCTAAATGCAGCTCATTCTGGGTCGCGCAGGGCAGGGCAATGTCAACCTTCACGGTCCATACGCCTCTTCCCTCGTGATATTCGGAATTCGGGCGGTAGCTCTTGTAGGAAGTCAGTCTTTCGCGCTTCACTTCCTTGATCTCCTTCAATGCGGCAACGTCGATCCCCTCCGGATCATAAACCCAGCCGTTGGAATCGCTGGCTGTTACCACCTTTGCGCCCATCTGCTGTGCCTTTTCGAGGGCGTAGATGGCTACGTTTCCGGAACCGGAAACAGCCACGGTCTTGCCGGCAATGTCGATGCCGTTGAGCTTGAGCATCTCCTGGGTCAGATAGAGCAGCCCGTAACCGGTCGCTTCTGTACGTGCCAGGGAACCGCCGTAGGTCAGGCCCTTTCCTGTCAGGACGCCTTCAAACAGTCCGCGGATCCGCTTGTACTGTCCGAACATATATCCGATCTCTCTTGCGCCTGTTCCGATATCCCCGGCAGGTACATCCGTATCCGCTCCGATATATTTGCAGAGTTCTGTCATAAAGCTCTGGCAGAAAGCCATCACTTCTCTGTCTGATTTTCCCTTGGGATCAAAATCAGAACCGCCTTTTCCGCCTCCGATGGGAAGCCCGGTCAGGGAATTCTTGAAAATCTGCTCGAATCCCAAAAATTTGATTATTCCCAGGTTCACGGATGGATGAAGACGAAGTCCCCCCTTGTAAGGTCCGATGGCACTGTTAAACTGTACACGGTAACCTGTATTGACATGGACCTGTCCATTGTCATCTACCCACGGTACGCGGAACTTGAACTGTCTCTCCGGCTCTACAAGTCTTTCCAGAAGAGCGTCTTTTCTGAACTTCTCCTCGTTCGCCTCCACAACGGTGCGAAGAGATTCCAGAACCTCCTTCACAGCCTGATGGAACTCCGGCTCTGACGGATTTTTCTTCACAACTGATTCAATGACTTCATCAACATATGACATACTCAACATTACCTCCTCAACATAAATAGCCGGACAGACAAAGCCGCCCGGCGAATAATATGACATTTTGCCTACCCATCTATTTTATAAGCTATACCGGCGATTGTCAACAAAAAATCCAACCGCACCGCAAAAAAAATGTCGTGAAACAGGCTTATGCAACGACTTTCATAAAATTTTTGTGAAGAAACAGTTGACTGAACGAAAAAATATGTTATAATCTTCTGTAGTGCTAAATATACCCGAACAGTCGTATGATGCACAATACAAGGCTGGAGGGGAGGTTAGGTGTGAGTCTATGTCAAATGTAATCGTGAAAGAAAACGAGACGTTGGATAGTGCTTTACGCAGATTCAAAAGAAACTGTGCGAAAGCGGGCATTCAGCAGGAAATCCGTAAAAGAGAGCATTATGAGAAGCCGAGCGTAAGACGTAAGAAAAAGTCTGAGGCGGCCAGAAAACGGAAGTATAATTAATATGTGCAAAACGACAGGATGCTGGAATACCGGCATCCTGTTTTCTTGGGAACAAAGAGTTTCGCCTGCGAAACTTGCGCCTGCAGCGGTCGCACCGCGACATCTGCAGCACAGCGCAGTGCACATCTCCGGCAGCCGTACAGGCAGAAACAGGAGAACAGCAGACCCATCTGCCGTCTGCTGTTCTCCTGTTTTTTTCTCTCAGCCGATCTGTCCTTCCAGGACCTCTGCCGCCTTGGCCAGGGCGTCCGGGATGCCTGCCGGATCTTTTCCTCCGGCCTGCGCCATATTCGGACGGCCGCCTCCGCCTCCGCCGACGCAGCCAGCGATCGCCTTAATCAGGTTGCCCGCATGGGCCCCCTTCTTCATAGTCCCTTCTGTCGCTGTGACCATCAGGCTGACCTTGCCGCCGTTTGCAGATGCCAGGACGACCACGCCCTCTCCCAGCTTCTCCTTGAGCTGGTCGCCCAGGTCGCGCAGTCCGTTCATATCCACTCCGTCCAGCTGAGCCGCAAGGAGCTTCACTCCGGACACTTCCCTTACCTGGTCCAGGATATCCCCTGCGGCATCCTGTGCCATCTTGCTCTTTAAGCTTTCCACTTCCCCGTGGAGCGCCTTATTCTCCGAGAGCAGATGCGCGATCTTGTCCCCAAGATTCTCCGGTGTCGCCTTTAAGAGCTTCGCCGCCTCCCGCATCTTCTCTTCCAGGCTGCCATAATATTTCAGAAGCCCTTTGGAGGTCAGCGCCTCAATACGCCGCACACCGGCCGCCACGCCGGTCTCGCTGATGATCTTCATCGCCATGATCTCCGAGGTATTTCCTACATGGGTGCCGCCGCAGAATTCAATGGAGTAATCTCCCATATTCACGACCCGCACAATATCCCCGTATTTCTCCCCGAAGAGGGCCTGCGCCCCGGTCTTCCTTGCCTCTTCGATGGGCATATTTCTGATATCCACGGTCAACGCCTTTGCAATGCTCTCATTGACCAGATTTTCCACCTGTTCCAGTTCCTCCGCAGTCAATGCCGAAAAATGGGTAAAGTCAAACCGCAGCCGGTCTTCGTTGACGCTGGATCCGGCCTGCTCCACATGAGTTCCCAGGACCGTGCGGAGGGCCTTCTGGAGCAGATGGGTAGCGCTGTGGTTCCTTGCGGACAGCGCGCGTTTTTCCGCGTTCACTTCCAGCACCGCCTGGTCGCCGACCTTGATCATGCCCTTTACGACACGTCCCACATGGCCGATCTTGCCTCCTAAAAGCTTGATCGTATCCTCCACCTGGAATTCCCCTTCCCCGGTCCGGATCAGGCCGGTATCCGCCTCCTGGCCGCCGCTGGTCGCATAGAACGGTGTTTCCTCCACAAAAACGGTGCCTCTCTCTCCGTCTGACAGCGCGTCCGCCAGCTCGGTCTCTGAGGTCAGGACCGTGATCACAGACTCTGCGCTCAGATGGTCATATCCCACAAAGGTACTGGTCACACCGGGGTCGATGGACTCATATACGGTCACGTCCGCTCCCATATAATTGGTCACCTCCCGGGCATCTCTGGCCGTCTTCCTCTGCACCTCCATGGCAGACTGGAAGCCTTCCTCATCCACGGACAGCTTCTTCTCTTCCAGGATCTCCTTCGTCAGATCCAGCGGAAAGCCGTAGGTATCGTAGAGCCTGAATGCCGAATCTCCGGACAGCGTGCTCTCACCCTTTTTCTCCATCTCCGCGATCAGGTCGGAGAGGATCCCCAGCCCCTGGTCAATGGTCTTATTAAACTGCTCTTCCTCTTTTGCGATCACCTTCAGAATAAAATCCTTCTTCTCCTCCAGTTCCGGATATCCGTCCTTCGAGCCTGCAATGACCGTCTCCGCCAGCTTCGGAAGGAAGCTTCCTTCGATCCCCAGAAGCCTTCCATGCCGGCAGGCGCGGCGCAGCAGACGGCGCAGCACATATCCCCTTCCTTCATTCGAAGGCATGATCCCGTCTGAGATCATAAAGGTCACCGAACGGACATGGTCCGTGATCACCCGGATGGAAACATCATTCTGATATACGGCTCCGTATTCCTTTCCGGCCAGGCTGCACACATGGTCGCGCAGCGCCTTGATGGTATCCACGTCAAAAATGGAATCCACATCCTGCACGACAGACGCCAGACGCTCCAGTCCCATGCCGGTATCGATATTCTTCTGCTCCAGTTCGCTGTAATTGCCGTTGCCGTCATTGTCAAACTGGGTGAATACGTTGTTCCAGATCTCCATATAGCGGTCGCACTCACAGCCTACCGTACAGTCCGGCTTGCCGCAGCCGTACTTCTCCCCGCGGTCATAATAGATCTCCGAGCAGGGGCCGCAGGGGCCGGAACCATGCTCCCAGAAGTTGTCCCCTTTTCCGAATTTGAAGATCCGTTCTGCCGGGATCCCCATTTTTTTGTTCCAGATCTCAAACGCCTCGTCGTCCTCCTCATATACGGAAGGATACAGTCTGTCCGGATCCAGTCCCACGACCTCGGTCAGAAACTCCCAGGACCACTCGATGGCTTCCTTTTTAAAATAATCTCCAAACGAAAAATTCCCCAGCATCTCGAAAAATGTACCGTGGCGGGCGGTCTTTCCCACGTTCTCGATATCTCCCGTGCGGATACACTTCTGACAGGTGGTCACCCGTCTCCTGGGCGGAATCTCCTGCCCTGTAAAATACGGCTTCAGCGGCGCCATCCCCGAATTGATGAGCAGCAGGCTCTTATCGTTGTGCGGCACCAGGGAAAAGCTCTTCATAGCAAGATGTCCCTTACTCTCAAAGAACTCCAAAAACATGTTTCTCAGCTGGTTCACTCCATATTGGTGCATTTGTTTCATCCTCCTATTGATCCAATTCGACTGTTTTTCATCATATCACAGCGTTTTCTGTTTGTAAACCTGAAATCACTGCAGAATTTTTTGTGCATAGTAAACGGACTGCATGGCGTCCTTCCCGTAAAAATCCGCCCCGATCATATCGGCATATTCCTGGTTCAGCACCGCTCCTCCGACCATGACCCTGCACTTTGGCGCTTCCTTTTTCAGAAGCCGGATGGTCTCCTCCATGCTGACCACAGTGGTCGTCATCAGCGCACTCAAGCCCGCCAGCCGGATGTCCTGCGCCCGGACCGCTTCCAGGATCCGTTCCGGCGGTACGTCCTTGCCCAGGTCGATCACCTCAAAGCCGTAGTTTTCCAGCAGGACCTTGACGATATTTTTTCCGATATCATGGATATCTCCCTTTACCGTTGCCAGGACCACCTTTTCCTTCTTTTCCGCCGCTTCCCCGCTCTCCGCAATCCGCTCCTTCAATACGGAAAATGCCGCCTTCGCCGCCTCCGCGCTCATCAAAAGCTGGGGAAGGAATACGGTTCCCTGTTCAAAGCCCTTTCCCACATGGTCCAGGGCCGGGATCAGATGGGTATTGATGATATCCAGCGGGGCCTGGTCCCGGACCAGCCTTTCCGTAATGTGGTATGCCTCTTCCTTCAGCCCTTTTTCGATCACCGTCTGAAGGCCCATGGCACCGCCGGGAAGCTCCGCTTTGCCGCCTGCCGCAAGGCCCGCCGAAGTCCTGTCCCCGGACTCAGGCGCCGCCATGCTCCCGGCCGGAGCCGACGTCCCCCGGGCTTTGCGTCCCGCATATTTTTCCACATAGCGGCTGCAGTTCTCATCAAAGCCCATCAGGGCATGGTATGCGTCATAGGCCTCCATCATAGCCTCGGAAGAGGGATTCACGATCCCGGCGCCGAGTCCGGCGTACATGGCCATCATATAGAAGCTGGCATTCAGGATCGGACGGCAGGGGAGCCCGAAGGAAATGTTGGACACCCCCAGTACCGTATGCACCCCCAGCTCCCGGCGCACCCGCCCGATGGCCTCCAGGGCCACAGCCGCTCCCTCCGGCTCCGAACTGATGGTCATGGCCAGCACGTCAATGACGATATCCTTCTTTTCAATCCCGTACTTCGCCGCTTCCCGGATGATCCGCTCTGCCACCCGTACCCGGCCGTCAGCCGTCTCCGGAATCCCCTTTTCATCCAGTGCCAGCCCGATCACCACGCCGCCGTATTTTGCAATGAGAGGGAACACCGCATCCATGGATTCCTGCTTGCCGCTGACCGAATTGACCATGGGCTTTCCGTTGTAGATCCGAAGCGCCGCTTCCATGGCACGCACATCCACCGTATCGATCTGCAGGGGAAGGCTGGTGACGCTCTGCAGCCCTTCCACCGCCTCCACCATCATGGCCGCCTCATCGATATCCGGCAGCCCCACGTTCACATCCAGGATATGGGCTCCGTTTTCCTCCTGCAGGATGCCTTCCTTCAAAATATAATCCAGGTCATGGTCCTTCAAAGCCTGCTTAAGCTTCTTCTTTCCGGTGGGATTGATCCGTTCTCCTATAATCTTGGAGCCCCTTCCCAGGACCACTGCCTGCCCGTAAGAAGAGACCACGGTAAACGATTTTTTCTCCGCAGGCTTTACGGACATGCCCCGGCAGGCTTCGATCATGCTGCCCAGATGCTCCGGTGTGGTCCCGCAGCAGCCTCCCACGACAGCCGCCCCTTTTTCCACAATGTCCTTCATGGTCCGCGCGAATTCCTCCGGACTCACATCGTAATACGTCTCATTGCCCCGCTGCTTCGGCAGTCCGGCATTGGGCTTCACGATCACCGGAATGGACGCGCAGGCCAAAAGCTCTTCCAGAACCGGCATCACCTGAACCGGACCCAGTCCGCAGTTCACCCCAAGGGCATCCACCCGCAGGCCCTCCAGCAGGCTGACAACGGCAGGAACATCCGCGCCGGTAAGCAGTTTTTTCCGTTCATCAAAAATGGCGGTCACAAACACAGGCAGCTTCGTGTTCTCCTTTGCCGCCAGCACCGCCGCCTTGATCTCATAAGTATCGCTCATCGTCTCGATGTGGATCAGATCCGCGCCCGCCTGTTCCCCGTAGACCATGGCCTGCTTAAAGGCTTCGTATGCGGCCTCAAATTCCAGATCCCCCATGGGCTTTAAAAGCTTCCCGGTGGGCCCTACATCCAGTGCCGTATAGACGCTGCGCCCTGCCCGGCGGGCCGCTTCCTTCACGTGGCTGACCGCCTGTTCTATGATCTCCTGCAGCGGATAGCCTCCGTCCCGGAATTTCAGGGCATTGGCGCCAAATGTATTGGTCAGGACAAGGTCGCTCCCGGCCTCGATATAGGCCTGATGGATGCCGATGATCTCCTCCCCGTGTGTTACATTCCATGTCTCCGGCAGTTCTCCCGGCTTCAATCCCTTTGCCTGGAGCAGCGTGCCCATCCCGCCGTCGAAAAACAGCAGCTTCTTTCCCAAATCCTCTTTAATCATAAGGTATCCCTTCTATAAATACAGTCTAGTTTTTCGCAGGATTCACAGCCCTGTCTGTGGCATCTGACCGCAGCCCGGCCCGCCCCGATGACAGCCGTCACCGATTTGGACGGAGCCATCATACAGCTCTCCGTCAGGGTCAGCCCGATGCTTTTGGCGCAATCCAGCATCCGGACCAGGTCCCTCTGGCACTCTATGGGGAAATCCCCGTATCCCGGGCTGAAACGGGGCCGCAGATACCGGCCCTCCGACTCCATCTCCTGCCGGATCCGGTCCTGGCATTCATCACAGTACTCCTCCAAAAGTGCCGCGGCACATGCCTGCAGCACGACGGTTTTTGCCATATCCGTTTTGGATGTCCGGGACAAAAGCTGGTCCACCCCGATTCCCAGGGTGGCCCCGAACAACACGATTTTATCACAGCCCCGGAGGTTTTTCCCCAGGCTTTTGCTCTTTACGGTCAGGCTCCCGAACCGGACGGTCTCCCCGTCCTCCTGCTCTAAATCAAAGATGCGGTAGACCGACTTTCTGCTGCTGAGTGTCCGCAGACTCCCGAAGGAATCCGCGATCAGTCCCAGTGTCTGATCATCTACCGCATGTTTTCCATATCCCAGGTATCGGACAGCCTCTCTCATCAAATGATCCATGCTCCGCACACTCCCTGGCAGTCTTTTTCGTATCGTAGTTAGAAATTATTCTCCCAGTAAATCTCTGTAGAGCGCCTCATACTGTCTCGTGGAATTGTTCCATGAGAAGTCCTGTGCCATAGCCCGCTCTATCATCTTATTCCAGTCTCTCTTCTTGTCATAGTAAATCTGCTCTGCATACCGGATCGTATTGAGCATCTCGTGTGCATTGTAATTGGTAAAGCTGAATCCGGTTCCCGTCTTCTCATACTCATTGTATGCCTCTACCGTATCCTTAAGGCCGCCGGTCTCCCGCACGATGGGCAGGGTACCGTATCTGAGGCTCATCAGCTGGCTCAGCCCGCATGGCTCGAACAGAGACGGCATCAGGAAGGTATCAACGGAAGCATAGATCTTATGGGACAGCTCATCGGAATAGTAAATGTTCGCGGAAACCTTTCCGGAGTACTTCCATGCGAAATGACGGAACATATTCTCATACTTCGGATCTCCTGTTCCCAGTACCACGATCTGCACCGCATCCTGGCAGAGCTCGTCCATCACATAATCGATCAGGTCAAATCCCTTCTGGTCTGTCAGGCGGGATACGATACCGATCATCATCACATGGGCATCCTTATCCAGCCCAAGCTCCTCCTGAAGGGCCAGCTTATTCATCTGCTTCAGCTTACGGAAGTTCTCGATATTGAAGTTCTTTGCGATCCGGTTGTCTGTCTCCGGATTCCAGTCCGTATAGTCCAGTCCGTTGACAATCCCGCAGAGGTCATTGGACCGCGCGTTCATCAGGCCGTCCAGCGCTTCTCCGTAGAACGGCGTCTTGATCTCCTCGGCATAGGTCTGGCTGACGGTGGTCACCTTATCGGAATAAACGATACCGCCCTTTAACAGGTTGGCATCCTTATACGCTTCCATCTTATCCGGAACAAAATAGTACTCCGGAAGTCCTGTGATGCCGCGTACCGTCTTCGTATCCCATACGCCCTGGAACTTCAGGTTATGTATCGTCATGATGGTCTTGATCCCGCGGTAATATTCTCCTGCATACCGGAAATTATCCAGATATACCGGGATCAGCCCTGTCTGCCAGTCATGGCAGTGGATCAGATCCGGCCGGAATCCGATCACCGGAAGGATGCTCAAAACTGCCTTGGAGAAGAACGCAAATTTTTCGATATTCCACTTCGGATCTCCCTCATAGGGCGCAAATCCGTTGAAATAATGCTCATTGTCAATAAAATAGAACTGTACGCCCTCATACTGGCACTTCAAAATTCCTACATAGCGGTCCTGTCCTGCCAGATTCATGTAAAAGTGATCTACATATTCCAACATGTCCTTCCACTTCTGGTACATACAGTTATACTTCGGCAGTACAACGCGCACGTCGTATCTTTCCTTGTCAAAATATTTTGGCAAGGATCCTGCTACATCTGCAAGCCCTCCTGTCTTAATAAATGGTACACATTCTGAAGTTGCAAATAAAATGTTTTTCATAGCTAACAAACCTCTGACCCTTTCTTAGTATCTCCTCAAAATAGTATGATTATTGCTATTATAACTCATTTTTCGTACATTGAAAAGATTTATCTTGCAGGAATATTGGCTAAATTTTGTTTTTCTTTTGGGAATTTTGTCTTGAACGGTGAAATCGTGTTTTTTGAATTGATGTTTTATCTTTTTTATCTATGCTTGTACTCCAGCTGAATTGTGTCGGCGATCAAAGCAATGAATTCAGAATTAGTCGGTTTTCCTTTTCCGTTACTCACAGTATACCCAAACAGTTCATCCAATGTATCCAGCTTCCCCCGGCTCCACGCCACTTCGATCGCATGCCGTATGGCTCGTTCGACCCGGCTGGAAGTAGTCTGGTACTTTTTCGCTACAGTTGGGTACAGCACCTTGGTAATCGCATTGAGGACATCCATATCTTCCACGGCCATGATGATAGCATCCCTCAGATAATGATATCCTTTGATATGGGCTGGTATTCCAATTTCGTGAAGCATATCTGTAACTCTATTTTCCAGGTCATCTTCTCGAATCTGCGTATTTTCTATTACTTCTTCTGCTCTCCTTTCGTGACCTCGAAATACCTTTCTTACGGTCTTAATCCTGTTCAATAAGATCTCGTTATTGAACGGTTTCATAACATAGTAATTTGCACCTTTATCAAAAGCATCTTCTGTAATTCTTTCCTGTCCGACTGCTGTAACAACTATGAAATATGGCGGCTTCGACATGGATTTGTCATGATTGATATGTTCCATGACGGTAAGACCATCCATTTTCGGCATGATCAGATCCAGAAGGACAACGTCCGGCTGTTTTTCTTTGATGATCTGACACATTTCCTCGCCATTCTTCGCTTTTCCTACTACGCTCAGCTCTTTGTCGAGACTGATGATCTCATCGAGCATATTCAGCATTTTCTCATTGTCATCAGCGATAGCTACGGTCAATTGTTCCATACCTTTTCCTCCAGACAGGTCTCTGTACTGCAGAATTACCACTATCAAGTTTTATTATATCTACACAAGATTACAGAATCAAGGATATTTTGCCGTGATGATTCGACATGTAATGTCGAAGATTTCTTATTTTTACACGCTTTCTGCCGGAAACTGTCGATACTGTATCCGGGCTGTTTCCGGTTCATCCTCCAAAGCATCTGATTCTTCTCTTGGCAGCTCCTGTTCCCAAGGGCCGGGAAATCCGCGTGTTACTGCGCTTCGCGTACCATTGTTTCCGCAAAGATTCCGTATCCTTTTGTCGGATCATTGACAAATACATGGGTCACCGCGCCGACAAGCTTTCCGTCCTGGAGGATCGGCGAACCGCTCATTCCCTGAATGATCCCTCCTGTTTTGTCGAGAAGTTCCTGATCTGTCACCTGAAATACGATCCCCTTGTTGATCTCCTTCGGTTCCGGATCCACACCGTTGATCATGACCGCATATTCCCGGATCTCATCCTCCAGATAACAGCGGATCACCGCCTCCCCTGTGTGGATTTCCTCCTTCGCGGCTACCTGAACCGGGATCTGCTCCTGGAACAGGTCGTCGATCTTCTCCACTGCCCCGTAGATCCCGGCCTCCGTATTTTTGTCGATGGTTCCCAGCCGGTTAAACGAATTATATACGATCAGGCCTTCCATGCTGCCCGGAATCCCGTATTCACCTTTTAATATCGAACGGATGCTGGTCTTATAGAGGCTTCCGTCCTCGATCTCCATCAGCACATTGGTATCCGCGTCATGGATTCCATGTCCCAGGGCGCCGAACCTGCTGTTCTGGTTCAGAAAGGTAATGGTTCCCAGTCCCTGTACATTGTCCCGGACCCAGATCCCAAGCTTATAATCATTGGGAGTATTTTCCACTGCCTCCAGGCGCACGTCCACCGTCTCATCCTCTCTGCGCAGAGTCAGCACCACATCCTTGTCGGTCAGATTTTTCAGGACCTGGATCAGGTCGTCCTTTCCGCCGACCTCTTCCTGGTTGATCCCGACGATATAGTCGCCGGATTTTACCAGATTGCCCGCCGGATCGTGCTCCAGCCCGTCCACGCCCTCGATGGTCTGTGTATCCAGGACGAGAACTCCGTCCGTTTCCATATAGATCCCCACGGGCATCCCGCCTACCAGGACCGTATCCTCCCCGATCTCAACGGTGCTGACCTCTTCCTGAGGAACATAGCCTGCCGCCGCCCATCCCAGACACCCTGAAGCCAGCAGCCCGGAAAAAAAGACTGCCGCCAGGATCATACTTTTGATTCCTTTGTTCTTCATGCCGCCTTACATCCTTCCTGTTCTCATTTTCTCACGTGTATCTTCCATTTATACCCAAAGCCGAAAAATAAAGAGCTGTACCTGCAGATTCGAAAGACATACAAAAACGAATACCGCAGATTTTGGTATCCGTTTTTCAGCTTTGTCATTATTATATGGATTCAAAAAAATTTCACACTGGTATTCTTATTCACAGAATTCCATTTTTTTCAAAAAAATGAGGACAGGAAAACAGCAGACAAGTCTTATGCCTGCTGTTCTGTATACCATCGTATGCAGAAAGGCTGCCAGTGGCAGGCTTTCTGTATCGCTTTTTTTATTTTTTACGCTTCCGCTGCTGCGCGTGCGGCAATCTCCTTTTCCTGTACATCGGACGGAGCCTGCTCGTATCTTGCAAATGCATACTCATAGGTTCCTCTTCCGCCGGTCATGGAACGCAGGATCGTGCAGTATCCGAACAATCCTGTCATGGGGATGTCGGCCTCGATCACCTGCTTGCCGCCTGCGATCGGGTTCATGCCCAGTACACGGCCGCGGCGCTTGTTCAGATCTCCCATCACGTCGCCGGTGTAGCTGTCCGGAACCGTCACCTTCAAGGACGCGATCGGCTCTAAGAGAACCGGGGATGCCTCCATGAAGCCTTTTTTGAATGCCTGGCAGGTTGCGGTCTTGAATGCCATTTCTGAGGAATCTACCGGATGGTAGGATCCATCGTAAAGGATGGCTTTCACGCCGACGACCGGATATCCGGCCAGAGGTCCCTTCACCACGGAATCCTGGAGTCCCTTTTCCACTG
>CATLCV010000141.1 GCA_949893755.1 uncultured Lachnospiraceae bacterium
GAACTTTATCATGAAGCCGAAGGTGGATTTTTGTTTCAAGGAGTTCTATTCCTGCTTTCACATGTGGGAAGATAAAAGGCGGCGGAAGTACAGCGATAAATTCGAGATTCATATCGTAGAACTGCCCAAGGTTGCGGAGCACGAGTATCCGGAGACAGCGTTATTAAAATGGGCAAAATTTCTCAATGCCGAGAAAAAGGAGGAGTTTGAGATGGCAGCGAAGACAGATCCGCATATCCAGAAGGCATATGAACAATTACTGCATATGAGCGAAGATGGAAAAAAGCGTCTGATCTATGAGGCAAGGCAAAAGGCGATTTATGATTATAATACGCAGGTATACAGTAACTGGCAGAGCGGATATGCACAGGGTGAGAAAAACGGAGAGGAGAAGGGAATTCCTATTGGAGAGGAAAAGAAACTGATAGAGCAGATTTGCAAAAAGATGAAAAAGAACCTCAGCGTAGAGGAGATAGCGAATATCCTGGAGGAAGATGAAAAAATTGTGCAGAGGATTTATGACACTGCACTGTCTTTCGCACCGGATTATGATATTGAAAAAATACGGAAACGGCTGAACGAGGAAAAGAAGCAGGAAACCAACTAAAAAGAAGCTGTTGGAAAATGGCATTTGTAAACAATATACCGTTGCGAGATTAATTAGCTGCAACGATACTATTGTGGAATTGCCGTCATTTTCCAACAGCCCTTTTTATGTTCAGGAGGAATTAAGAAGTCTTAATGCCTCGGATTTTCTTTTACGATCATGCAGGATTTTGTGGCCTCTACAGTGACATCCGAAATCAGCCGGTTTGTGTAATAACTGAGAAGCGGGTCAACTGCCGCCTTCGTGGTGACAATGTATTTTGGCATCAAGCCATTGAGCGTCAGCGCAGTGACATCTGCTTTACAGCGGTCGCATGTGCAGACGTCAAACTGGCGCATAAAATAAATGATCTTGTCCCTTACAATATGCTCCATAACATTGACCGCGGCAAAATCAGGTTCAGGCTCCGGCTCGGGTTCCAGCTCCGGTTCAGGCGTCGGCACGGGGGCTGGAGCTGAAACAGCAGGTTCAGAAGCCGACTGCGAAATGGGTGCGGCTTCCTGTACCGGGTTCGCCTCCGGCGCGGCGGCAGGCGTCTGATCTGGCTGCGGGGAAACAGTAGCTTCCTGCGCAGGCACGGCAGCCTCAGCATCCTGTACAGTAACAGGCTGAGAAACCGGCGCATTGTCCTGATCGGCAACAGACTGAGGAACCGATAAACTCTCCTGGTCAGCAGCAGGCTGAGAAACCGGTGTACTCTCCGGAAGGGGTTCTGCTGCCGAAAGAATCAGTGATTCATCTTCCGGCTCAGGAAAAGAGTCTGCCCCGGGTACATCGTCGAAAGCTTCTGCTGCATCTTCATCCAAAATAATAGCGTCTGCATTGATTTCATTCACGGAGGATTCCTGTTCCGGTTCGGGAGCAATAGGCTCGGCATCGGAAAGCAGCAATCCTTCAAGATCAATATCATCAAGAATCTCCTCTGCTTCTGTAAGAGGAAGGTCATCGGAAGGATATTCGAAATCTTCCGCGGAACCTGCATCCCTTTCAGGCGCAGGCGTAATATCCTCCGCAGAGGATGCCTCCGGCTGAGACTGCTTCATCTGCTTTTCAAATTCACTGGATAACTTTTGCTGAATGAGTTCCGCTACCGGATCATCCCCGGTCTTGTCAATCACGGCGATATTGTTTTGGGCAGATACGACAGGAGCCGGTGCGGCAGCCGGGCCGGCATTGCCGGAAACCGCTGCAGCAGAAGCCGCGGCTGATCCTCCCGGCTGTCGGGCCTGCCTGCCGGAAGCTCTCTGCGGAGCCGCACTGCCCGCAGCCGCCTGCCTGGGCTGTCTGCCGGCTGCTGTCTGAGGAGCTGCCTGCCTGGACTGCCTGCCGGAAACTGCCTGAGGAGCCGTACCATCCGAATCGGACTGAGAAACGCCGCTGCCGGAAGCTGCGTTGGCCTGAGCCGCCTGCGGAGCTGCGCTGCCGGAGGCTGTCTGCGCTGCTGAACCGCCGGAGGCCTCCGATTCTATAGATGCCTGATCGTCCGCATCCTTTGCCGCGTCGTGTCCTGCAAGCAGGTTCAGAACATGAGCAGTTTTGTTGCTTTTTCTGGCCATTTTATCTTACCTCCTGGAGTGTTTTGGTTCTCATCATGATCCTGATTTCCTTAATAAAATTCATATAGTCTTCTGAGGGCTTCGCGCGGGGCGCATAGTCAAATATGCTCAGGCCGTGGGCAGGCGCTTCCGCGACGGACACACTGGAACGGATCTGGCTGTCAAATACGCATGTCCCAATCTGTGCGGCAATATTTTCCGCCATCTCCTTGACCTCACGGGCCAGGACCGTACGCGGGTTGTACTTGGTCAGAAGGATCCCCAGCACATCCAGATGCGGGTTCAGGCTTTCACGGACAGAATCAATGGTCTCCTTGATCTGAGTAACGGCGAGAAGGCTCAAAATCTCCGGCGCCATGGGGATAATGAGATAATCTGCCATAGCATATGCATTTACCGTCAGAATATTCAGGGCCGGCGGAGTGTCAATGATGATAAAATCATAATCATCCGCAACAGGCGCCAGTGAATTTTTTAACAAAAGCTCCCGGTCTGAAAAGTTAAATTCAAGCTCCGCGCTGCTGAGCAGGATATTCGAAGTGATCACGTCGCAGTAATCGGTCGTCTGGATTGCTTCCCGTGCGGAGGTGCGTCCGATCATCACGTCATGGATCGTGCGCCCGTCCTCGATGTCAAGCCCAAGGCTGAATCCCATATTCCCCTGCGGATCCAGATCGATCGCCAGTACTTTTTTATTGTAAAAAGAAACCAGGCCGGCCGCCAGAGCAGTGGATGTAGTCGTCTTGCCTACGCCGCCTTTCTGATTGGTGAGTACGATGATAGTAGCCAAAATATATTCCTCCATTCGTAAAAAAACTCATTT
Organism: uncultured Lachnospiraceae bacterium; assembly: GCA_949893755.1. GTDB lineage: Bacteria > Bacillota > Clostridia > Lachnospirales > Lachnospiraceae > Schaedlerella. Next base: position 2,987 of record CATLCV010000141.1, read on the forward strand.
CGCTATTATTTAAAGTATACTATATGCCGATAAATAAGTACAGAATAAAATAAAATTTATCAGTGTGTATTTGCTTTCTGCCGTTGTTACTATACACGGTCTGACCGGCCGCTCATAGTAACGGCATCTGCTATTTAAAATCAATTTCGGTGATGGGGCAGATGTTCCGCTCCATCATTTTTCTGGCGGATATTCTGTTTCGGCCAGCGGAAGCACATTTTGCGGGGAAGGCAATATATAGCTACCAGTTCACAAAAGATTGCAGTAGATTTTATCATGCAATTGTATGATCGGGAAGGCGGAAGCTGAATTTCAGGCATTCAGGACCTGAGAAACTGCATTTTCAGCGTTTCATTTCAGGTTTTAGGAATCGATCTTCCGGCGGGCGGTCATGGAGAATATGAAGAGAAGAAGGAGAGGATTGATATGGCATCAGTAGGTTCATTAAGCAGTTCAACAAGTAATAGTATTCGTGGTTACGGCGGTCTGGCCAGCGGCCTGGACAGAGACGAATTGATCAAGGGAATGACTCTTGGCACGACATCAAAGCTGAATCAGCAGGAGCAGAAAAAGCAGAAGATCGAGTGGATGCAGGAAGCAGTCCGCGCAATCAGTGACAAGATGATCAGTTTCCATGGAAAATATACGGAAACCCTGACTTCTTCTACCAACCTGTTCAGTTCCATGCTCTGGGGTCGGAATAAGATCACGACGTCCGGAGATAACAGCAAGTATGTGTCAATATCCGGGACGGCAAGCGGGGCGGATGCTATGACCATTATGGGGATTAAGCAGAAGGCTCAGAATGCGTCATGGTCTTCAGATGGAATGGCTTCCGACAGGGTATTGTCATCAGGCGCTATTGATGTTGCTAAAGACAACTATGCGGCTTTAGATGGTAAGACATTAGATTTCTCATATGATGGCAAGAATTATTCTGTTTTGATTGGCGGTCCGGAGGAGGATCTTAAGGATCCAAATAAGGCTGCGGATATAATTAATAAATGTTTGGTTGGATACAAAACCGAGGATGGTGGCAAAAATCTTAGTGATCTTGTTGAGGTTACATCGGACGGAAAGGGATTCACTATTAGTGCAAAAAAAGATAGCAATCAGGACAGCAAAGAACTTAAGCTGACTGGCGGTACTGCGTTAAGCCATATGGGAATAGAAATAACGGATTCAGAGAAGGGTGTAGTTCTTTCTGATGATGCGACATCGTCAATATCTACAACAGGTGCAGTTAATCTTACAAAAGATTTTGCTAACATGGTTGCGGGTCAGACATTGACCTTCTCGTATAACGGAACCAGTGAAAGCGTTACAATAGCAAAGGATGCAAAGAATTTAGAGGACGTTAAGAAATCACTTCAGGATTCTTTGGATGCAAAATTTGGAAAGGGTAGGATTTTAGTTGAAACAGAGAAAGATACTACTACAGGAGAAGAAAAACTTACCTTTAAGACAACGATTCCAGGAAAAAATGGAGCAGATGATACATCTTCTATTCTAAAAGTTACAGGCGGCAGTGATGATGCGTTAAAAGCCTTGAAACTGACTAGAGGAACATCCAATAGAACAGACTTGGATGTTGCGATTTCAGATGATAAATTGCGGCAATTAGAAAAGCAAACTGTTGACGGCGTAGAGAAGTATGGATTTGTCGTAAATGGAGAATTTATTGGTGTTACAAAAGGCTCAACTATGAGACATTTGATGAATGAAATCAATAAGAGCAATGCAGGGGTAAAAGTAAGTTATATGGAAGCATCTGATAAGTTTACATTTACTTCTACGTCAAACGGAGCTAGTGGAACAATTAATTTTGGAGATAAGAGCGGTAACTATAATCAGGGCAATACAGATGCAGTAAAGGCTCTTTTTGGAATTACTGTTACAAATACGGACAGTGGTATTGAAAAACGAGGTGAGGATGCCATCGTTTCTGTAAAATATGCAGGATCTGATGAAGTAGTTAATCTTAGACGTGACAGCAATACATTCACAGTAGACGGTCTTACGATTGCACTGAAGGGTACCTTTGGAGAGTATGATGAGACTACTGGTGAATTAAAAGATAAAACCAATATTGCTAACGCAGTAGAAATCAATGCTTCCGTAGACGTAGACAAACTGATGAACACCATCAAGTCCTTTGTAGAGGAATACAACTCCATCGTTGACATGGTAAACGGTGAACTGACTACGAAGCATGACAGGGACTACGATCCGCTTACCTCTGAGCAGAAGGGTGAATTGTCCGAGAATGAGATCTCTAAGTGGGAAGCAAAGGCGAAGGAAGGTCTGCTCTACGGCGACAGCGACCTGAGGTCACTGAGTATGGATCTGCGTGTGGTTGTCAGCGGCGGGCTTCTGGTAGAATTTGAGAAGGTTGGAATCAATCTTTCCAGCAGCTATTCTGACAATGGTAAGCTCTCAATTGACGAGTCCAAGCTGCGTGCGGCACTGGAGACAGATCCGGAGAGTGTGGAGAAGCTGTTCACCTCAAAGGCAGGAGTAGGCGCAGATGGCAAAGAGACTTTCAACGGTCTTGCAACGAACCTTAAGTCCGTCATGGACAAATATGTAAAGACGATCGGTTCTATGGACACTAAGGGTATCCTGATCCGGAAGGCCGGATCCAAGAGTGCTGCTCAGAGTCTTACGCAGAACACATACTATGATCAGCTGACAGCTCTGGATAAACTGATCAACCAGCTGAAAACCCGGCTGAAGACAGAACAGGACCGTTATATTTCACAGTTCTCTACCCTGGAGACTATGATCGCAAACATGAACAGCCAGTCCAGCTACCTGAGCTCCATGGGAGGATATTAAACCGAAAAGGGGAAAAGAATGTATCAGAATGGATATGAACAGTATAAGATGCAGTCTGTAAACACGATGACAAGCGGGGAAATGCTCCTGCTTCTCTACGATGAGCTGCTCAAGCGTCTCACCAGGGCGCAGGTTGCATTGGAAGATGAAAATTATGATTTGTTTAATCAATCAGTTCAGAGATCGAAGGAGATCGTACAGTATCTTGACTTTACTTTGAATATGGATTACAAGATCAGTTATGAACTGAGGAGAATGTATGAATTTTTCCTCTTTGAGCTGAGCCGGCTGCAGGCCGGAAGAAAAGTGGCTGTGATCCAGGAACTGAAGCCCCTTGTGGGGGATCTTCGGGATGCGTTTAAAGAAGCCAGTAAGACGGCTGCTGTGTAAAAAACTAAATTGACAGATTCATGTTACAGGCCGCCGGTTTATCCGGGGCCTGTAATACGATATGGGAGAGGATGCATAAGGCATATGGAAAATAGAGAAGAATTTCTGTCAGAGGTCCTGATAAGGGTACAGCGGAATTATGTACATATGGTAGAGATTGAGAGGCTGACAAAGGATATGGCAGATTCTTTATCGAGAAATGACAAGGAGTCTGTCGAGCTGCTCTTAAAAATGCGTGGCGAGGAAATGGATCAGGTCAGTACTGCGAAGCATGAGATTCAGACGATCCTTGAGGCATTGGATTCGGAGGAAAGAGAAAAGTTCCGTTCCTGGTTGAACGGCGGGGGCCAGGAGCAGTATGCGCCGGACAGCTTCGAGGCCAGGAAGATTGCCGAGCTGAGCGGTCAGACGCAGCAGGTACTGAACCGGACAATCAGTCTGGATAAAGTACTGAACTCAAAAGTTGCAGGAAAAGAATCTTACTATCAGACAAATTCATAAATAAACGATTGTAAAGAATCATCAGATTATTACTGGTACATCTCATATCCTTTTGCAGTCTCAGTGCACAATAGAACTGATGCTATAAAAGGTTTGTGATGTACCAGTATGTTTTTTGCAGACATTATCTGGGAGTAATGCTCCAAACCGGCCCGCCCGCCGTTGCTGTGGTGAGCAGTTCATCCAGGATCAGCTGCACGTCCCATGCGGCCTGTGTCCGTTCCAGCCTTGCCGGATCGGCGACCCGGACCTGGCTGCCGGACCAGTCCTCGGTAATGATGATGAAATGTCCGCTGTCTGAAAAATGCCCGGGGCCCATCAATGCCACCAGGATATGTCCGTTTTTCAGCTCGGACATCACGCCTTCTGCTGTCAGGTCCTGGAAGGATTCGGCCTGGAGGCCGAAGGCAGCGGCGCCTTCAAGAATAAATTCGTGCCTGGTGCCGTAGCCGGAGGAACAGTAGTGGTTGGCAGCCGCCCATGCGGCCATGTCGGGGGGCTGGATGGTATGCTCTGTAAAGCTGGTCACCAGCATGGCCATTACGGTGGGGCCGCAGCCGTAGACCGCGAGGGGATCGCTGCCGCCGTAGGGATAATTGGCCCAGCGGGAATCGGACTGGTTATAATAGGTCAGAGTGCCGATGCTGGTAGTCAGGGACAGAGTGAACTCTCCTGCCGAAGCGGCCGTATTTTCCAAAGGCTCGGGCGTTGCCAGATCTCCCAGGGGAACTCTCTGTCCGCCTGCGTCCATGACAGACTGTGCGCCGGGAACCGTGCCGTCTGTGCCGGGAATCCCGGAAGCGTTTCCTAAAGAGAAATCTCCGGCAGTCGAATTTCCCGAAGAAGGATCCGTGCCGGAAGCATTTTCCAGAGGGGAATCCATGCCCGAAGCATTTTCCAGAGGGGAATCCATGCCGGAAGCATTTTCCAGAGGGGAATCCATGCCGGAAGCATTTTCCAGAGAGGGATCCATGCCGGAAGTATTTTTTAAAGAAGGATCCGTGCCGAAAGCACATCCGGAAAAGAGACCTGTGCCAGCGGTATCAGCGGCGGCTATATGTGTCTGAGAGAAAGAGATACAGAATAAAATTGTCAGAAAAAAGATTCCGCATAATATTTTCTTTTTCATTTTTTTCTCCATATTCTTATAATCTATTGACTGTTCCGATTAAAAAAAGTATATTTATATTATATCCTGTTTTCTATATAAATGGTATGAAAAGTTTATATCATATGGATAGCCCCACGGTTTGATGACTGTTGTTTACATGTATCGTATATCGGAACTTGTGGAAAAAAATTAAGGTAGGGAGTGTATGGCACAAATTATTTTTGATCATGTGACAAAAAAGTTTGGGGATGAGACCGCGCTGGAAAATGTATCCTTCGAGATCGAAAAAGGGGAATTTGTTTTTGTGATCGGCAGGAGCGGCGCGGGAAAAAGTACTCTGCTGAATCTGATCATGAAGCAGGAGGAGGCCACATCCGGGCGGATTACGGTCAATGGGCGCAGGCTGGACATGATGAAGAGGAGAAAGATCTCCGCGCACCGCCGGCGGATCGGGATCGTATCCCAGGAGGTGGGACTGCTGAAAAACCGCTCCGTCTATGACAATATCTTATTTGCGCTGTGGGCCACGGAGCATGGCAGCGCGCAGATGAAGAAGACGGCTATGCGCGTGCTCGGCCTGGTGGGCCTGGTGGGAAAATCGGAGTCATTTCCTGACGAGCTGTCCGGCGGAGAGCGGGCGAGAGTGCTTTTGGCAAGGGCTCTTTCCACCAGTCCGGATATCCTGATCGCGGACGAGCCGACAGCCAATCTGGATCCTGACGCTTCCTGGGATCTGATGCAGCTTCTGGCGGAGGTGAACTACCAGGGAATGACGGTTGTGGTCGCCAGCCATGCCAGGGACCTGGTCACGATCATGAAAAAACGGTGTATTTCACTGGTTTCCGGTATGGTTGTGGCGGATGAAAGGAACGCGATATACAATCAAAAGGCCACGGATATATTTGAAGAAAGGAAGATTTTGTCAAAAAAGCGGTAGCAGACGAAAGAAAAGGCAGCGGCTGCTCCTGTTTGCGATGCAACCGGTTATGGCAGACGATCGGGGAAGAGACCGGCAATCAAGAAAAAGCATTCTGGTCAAGAAAAAAGCAGAAAAATCATTATATTTGTCGGGAAATATCCGATAAATATAGAAGGGCTAATTTTTGTGACGCTGGAAGGAGGGACCAATTATTAATTATGAAATCAGATATATGCTGATGCTGCTGGGGGCCATAATTAATCAAAAACCGGTCCAGACCTCGAGAAGATATGTAAATTGGGATAAGATCTTAAGCGTTTCCGATTACCAGAATGTGGTCAATCTTGTTTATCTGGGAATCCTGGGACTGGAGAAAGAGATCTCAGAAGCGTGCGGGGAAGAGTTCTATCAGAAGTATAAAAGGGAGCTTCTTTTGTATGAATCGTATCAAAAGGCGGAAGAAGTGATCCTCTGGCAGTTGGAGAGGCATGGGATCGATGCGCTGCTGCTGTCAGATACGAGTGTGAGGGAATTGTACCCGCTGCCGGAGATGGCGTCTTTCGGTCAGATCGAGATACTTGTAGATAAGAAGAAGCTGGCTCAGGTCTACAGACTGATGCGGGATATGGACTATGAGCAGGCGGATGACAGACTGGAAAAGGGAAATGTATACGTGAGGGTGCCGGGGATCCGGGTTGTATTTTACGGTGAGGTTCCGATTGAGAATAAGGTTCTCAAGCGTTATTTTTCCGGTCCCATCAGGAAGTATCTGCGTATGGAAAACTGCAGCCCGCAGAATGCGCCGCGCCGGAGTGCGCTGCATCTGGCCGGGGCTGCTTCGGCAAAGTATCGTTTTATACATATATTGTCCGATGAGGAAGAGTATGTATATCGTGCAGGAAGACTGGTCGAGCTGTACCTGACAGGGGTATTGAAGATCAGGGATATCCTGGAATTTTGGCTGTTCAGGAAGGTATTGGATGAAGCCTTTCCGTGGAAAGCGGTGAAGGACCTTCTGGAAAAGGCAAAATGGACGGAATTTGTCTGTCAGGCAGAGGTGCTTTCTTCACTCTGGTTTGAAGAGGGCGTAAGGCAGCAGTATGGGATCGCGCTGGAACTGGAGGAATATATCCTGCTGCACGGTCAGGAGAATAACCACCTGGATAAGGTCCTCCTGCCGAATGAAAAGGTCAGGCTGGATTTTTACCGGCGCGACAGAGAAGAAGAATGGCTTCTCAAAAAGAGGGAGTGGATGTTTCCTCCAAGAGATTATATGTGCCAGTTTTTCCCAATACTGGACAAATATCCATTTTTACTCATTTTTTGCTGGGGCATCCGGAATGTCCGCATCTATTACAGGATGCTGGCGGCCCGATGTGAAAAGATGTGGTTTCGGCTCAGCGTAAAATGTTTGGATATAAAAGAAAAGATAAAGACGCGGTTCCGAAAAAAGGAAGAAGAACCGGAAGAAATGCTTTCCGCGGATGCGTCAGAGATTCAGGAATCCGGAGACTGCGGCGGATCGGAACAGTCAGAACCGGAACGGAGTGAGAAACAGCCGGCCATAACAGGAACGGCAAAAGAAAAAGAACCGGAAAGCAGTGCGGATTCAGGCAATGCAAAGCCGGAAATGACAGAAGGAGACGGGCAAGTTGAAGAATTTAAAGATTAGAAACAAACTATATGTATCATTTGCGATGGTATTGATCTTAACGATCATAATCTCAGTTTTTTCTGTTTCGCAGCTGAAAAAGGCCAACAAGAATCTGAATGAGTGTATGACAGGGCCTGTCGCGGTGGACAGCGCAATCCAGAACAACCGGATCGCTACCAATGAGGCGGCTAAGCATGTACGTGATATGTATATCAGCGGAAGAGTAGGATCGACAGAGAAGCAGACAATCCAGGATGACGTTGCTTCTATTACAAGTAATTTTGAGGTGCTTGAGAGCTTCGAGTACCTGAATCAGGATGAGGTTGCCGCGTATAAGACGGCCATTGAAGACTGGCTTGCAGAGGCGAATAATATTATTGCCATGCTGGAAAGAGGCGACCAGGAGGGCGCGAAGGACGAGATCCTGAACAAATGTACTCCGGCCCTGGAAAAGGTGATCCAGCTTGCAAGGCCCTTGAGTGATAAGTCCACGTCCATGCGCGCGGCTGCTCTGGAAGAAAGCCTGAAGTCAACCAACACCAGTATGATCGTCCTGATCGTTATGGTGGTGATTTCCGTTCTGCTTGCTCTTGTGATCTGCGGCAGAGTGACATCAACGATCGTAAAACCGGTGCTGGAGATCGAAAAGGCAATGGAAGGCCTGGCGGAAGGCAATATGACTCAGGAGCTTGAATACGAATCAAGGGATGAGTTCGGAATGCTGGTGAAGAACGTAAAGGATACCTGCACAGCGCTGGAAGGGGTTGTGGATGATCTTAGAAGGCTTCTGGACGAGATGGCAAGAGGCAACTTTGATATCCGTGCAAATCAGGAGCTGTATAAGGGCGACTTTATTCCGCTTCTGGAATCGATCCGCCGTATGAATATCAACCTGAGCGATGTTATGCGTCAGATCAACGATGCTTCCGACCAGGTGGCAAGCGGGGCAGATCAGGTATCCTCCGGTGCACAGGCGCTTTCTCAGGGTGCAACACAGCAGGCAAGCTCTGTGGAAGAGCTGGCTGCAACGGTTAACGAGATTTCCAGAGAGGTCAGCAATACCGCGCAGAATGCGAAGGATGCAAGCGGCAAGGTGACAGAGGCACAGAGCAAGCTGTCTGTTTCCAATGAGCAGATGCAGGATATGATCGATGCCATGGGTGATATCAGCCAGAAGTCCGGTGATATCGGCAAGATCATTAAGACCATTGAAGATATTGCGTTCCAGACCAATATTCTGGCACTGAATGCGGCAGTTGAGGCTGCACGTGCAGGTGAGGCAGGCAAGGGCTTTGCGGTTGTGGCTGACGAAGTGCGGAACCTGGCTTCCAAGAGTGCGGAGGCGGCAAGCAATACGACGGCTCTGATCGAAGGAACGATCGCTGCGGTAGAGAATGGTACGGAGATCGCAGGCCGGACTGCGGAGGCAATTTCCGCTACGGTAGAAAGCACCAGAAGCGCGGTTGATTATGTGGATAAGATCACGACAGCGGCAGAGAGCCAGGCAGAGGCGATCTCACAGGTTACGACCGGCATGGATCAGATCTCCAGCGTGGTGCAGACCAACTCTGCTACATCTGAGGAGAGTGCGGCGGCCAGCGAAGAGTTGTCCAGTCAGTCACAGCTTCTGAAGTCACTGGTGACACGGTTTAAGCTGAGAACCAATCAGCCGAGTCCGTCATCTAAATAATACATACTTTGTAACATGGCCGGATGGTCATAATGGGATGCCTTCGGCATCGTATGAAAGTGTTGAAAAATAAGGAATCCGGATGTGGATTCCTTATTTTTATACCATCGTATGCAGAAAGGCTGCCAGTGGCAGGCTTTTTGTATAACAGTGCGGGCGCGCGGAATAAGAAGTGGACTGGTTGAATATCATATAACTGGCTGTTTTGAAATATCCAGTTGTGTGATATTCTTTTTTTACCTGATATTTGGTAGCAGATTGCAGGAATGAATTTTCAAACACGCTCTGATACTCCATCCAGCCAGGAATGGAATTTCGTGACGTGCTTTTCTGGTTTATCCAAAAATTTAAGTTATTGATACACAGTTTTTAAGGAGATGGATGATGGCGAAAAAGATTGCGGTTATCAATGATCTGTCGGGATTTGGGCATTGCTCGCTGACAGCGGCAATTCCGACGATTTCTGTGATGGGGGTTCAGCCCTGTCCCCTGCCGACGGCAGTGTTAAGCGCGCAGACGGGGTATCCCAGCTATTACTGCGACGACTATACGGAGAAGATGGAATATTTCCGGCAGGAATGGGAGAAGATGCAGGTGCGGTTTGACGGGATCTATACGGGGTTCGTGGCAAGTGAAGCGCAGATCCGGCATATTTTCCGGTTTTTGGATACATTTTATAAGGAGCCCGCATTTCTTCTGGTGGATCCGGTCATGGGGGATGAGGGACGGGTATATAAGCTGTTCACTCCGGGACTGATGCAGCGGATGAAGGAGCTGGCCCTGCGGGCGGATGTGGTGACGCCGAACCTGACGGAGCTGTGTCTCCTTGCGGGGGCGGATTATGCGGAGCTGGGGAAGCTGAAAGGGGAAAGAGAGATTTCGGAGGCAGCGGGGGAACTGGCGGAAAAGCTGATGGAATTCGGGCCGGGGACTGTTGTCGTGACAGGGATCCGGTTTGAAGACGCAGAAAGCGGGGAACGGATGATCGGGAATCTGGCGGTGGATCGAAGCGGCAGGAGGATGTCTGCATTTCCCTATATCGGAGGGAGCTTTTCCGGAACCGGGGATCTGTTCGCGTCTATCATTGCGGGCGGACTTGCCAGGGGGGATGACATTTTCCAGACCATGGACCTTGCGGGGGAATTCATTGAAAGGGCGATGAAGGATTCCATGGCGGAACAGGTGGACCGCAATGACGGGACGAATTTTGAAAAGTATCTTGGGATGCTGATCCGCGGGCGGCAGGAGTACAATGAAAACAGGAGGATTTGAGACGATGGACAACAGACAGGGAAGCGCGGCAGCCTCGAAGCTTGTGACAGCGGGATTGTTTGCGGCAATGATCACGATCATGACGGCATATATTTTCCATATTCCATATGGGGCCAACGGCGGATATATCCATTTCGGGGATGCGCTGATCTATCTGGGGGCAGCATTTCTTCCCAGGCCGTATGCGCTGGCGGCAGCGGCGATCGGGGGAGGAACGGCGGATATCCTGACGGTGCCGGTATGGGCGCCCGCCACGGTGATCATTAAGATGCTGATCGTGCTGCCGTTTACATCGAAGGAGGGGAGGATCCTCTGCACGCGCAACATTGCGGCGCCGTTTCTGGCCGCTGTGATCTCTGCGGCCGGGTATTATCTGGCGGAGGGGATCTTGTTCGGATCTTTTGCGGCTCCGCTGGCATCGCTGGCGGGAAGCGCGGTGCAGTCGGGAGGAAGCGCGGTGATCTTCCTGACGCTGGCTGCGGCGTTGGATAAGATGCATATGAAGAGTCTGGCAAAGCAGATGCTGAGGCTGTAGCAGATGCTGAAGTTGAAGTACATGTTGAAGAAGAAGCAGATGTTGAAGTTGAAGTACATGTTGGGGATGCAGTAGATTTTGAGGCTGTAGAAAGGAGAAGAGAAAATATGGCGGAGATTTTGTATACGTATCAGGACCAGGTATATGTCAATCTGACCAATCAATGTGACTGCAGCTGCCGGTTCTGCATCCGCAGCCATCACGACGGGGTGGGGGACGCGGATACGCTGTGGCACGAGCAGGATCCGGATCTGGAGGAGGTCAAGGCGGCAATGGACGCGTTTGACTTTTCCGGCAGGAAGGAGCTTGTGTACTGCGGTTATGGAGAGCCGACCTGCGCGCTGGAGAATCTGGTGGAATCGGCCAGATACGCGAAGGAGAGGTATGGTCTGCGGATCCGGGTGAATACGAACGGGCTGGGAAATCTGTATCATGGAAGAGACATCGTTCCGATGCTGGCGGAGGTGGTGGATTCCATTTCGATCAGCCTGAACGCGCCGAATAAAGAGGAATATATGGAAGTCACCCGGCCGCAGTTTGAGGATGCGTTTGAGGGAATGCTGGCATTTACGGCGGAATGCGCAAAAAGGATACCGCAGGTGAAGATGACGGTGGTGGATGTGCTGCCGGAGAGGGATATTGAGGACAGCAGGAAGCTGGCGGAATCGCTGGGAGTGGAGCTGCGGGTGAGGAAATTTGTGTAGAAGGTTTATCTGCGCTGTGAGAGAGTGATTTGTTAGAAACGGAAAAGGAATTGAAAATGCGCACTGCGGGAGGAAAAATACAGGCCGCAGGCGCATTTTTTTGGTTTTTATTTGGTAAGGATCTCGGCGCCGGTCTCGGTGATCAGCACCATGTATTCGATCTGCGCGGACAATCCGTCGTCGATGGTGTAAACGGTCCAGTCATTGTCTTCGTCTACGAAGAAATCGGGGCTGCCTTCGTTGATCATGGGCTCGATGGTGAACATCATGCCGGGCACCAGGAGCATTTCGCTGCCCTTGGGAGTCACGTAGCTGACAAAGGGCTCTTCATGA
>CATLCV010000142.1 GCA_949893755.1 uncultured Lachnospiraceae bacterium
CTTACCGTGGTTTTCACAAGTATATTCTTTGCGCTGTCCCTGTTTCTGGCGCCTGTGGCGCTGATCATTCCATCCGCGGCGACCGGTCCGGTCCTGATCTTTATCGGTATCAGCATGCTGAGCGGACTGCGCAATGTGAATTACAGCGATATCACAGAATATATGCCTGCGTTTATCTGCGTGACCTTTACCATTTTTGCAAATAATATCGCAAATGGGATCTGCGTCGCACTTCCGGCATACCTGATCATGAAGATCGCTGCAGGGAAGATCCGGGAGATCGAGCCTGTGATGTACATCCTTACTTTGGTCTGCATGCTCTATTTCTATACGATTGTTTAAGGAGAACGCTTTATGGAATCTGTTTCTTTGCTGATCAGAAACGCAAAGGTATTTAACACTTACCTGAAAAAATTCATTCCCGCGGATGTCTCTGTGAAGGACGGGAAATTTTATTACATTGACCGGAAGCAGGATACGCCGTTTCAGGCGGACGCCGTATTGGATGCCCGGGGGAAGTATATGATCCCGGGGCTTGTGGATATCCACATGCATATCGAGAGCAGTATGATGACGCCTGAGCCCTTTGGGGACTGCGTCGCGGCATACGGTGTGACCACGATCGTATCAGAGCCTCACGAGATGGCCAATGTCAAGGGAACCCGCGGGGTTCTTGAGATGATCTCCGCCGCGAAGAATGCGCCGATCGATATATACTACGGGATCCCAAGCAGTGTACCGTCCACGGATGCACGTCTGGAAACGACGGGAGGGATCATTGACTGCGGCGCAATGAAGCATTTACTGGATGAGGAGGACGTGGTCTGTGTCGGAGAGATCATGAATTACCGGCAGATCATTCGGGAAAATGATCTTGAAATCACGAAGTTTCTGGATTATCTCAGGCAGGAGCGTCCGGGCTATGTGATAGAAGGACATTGCCCGTCGCTGCTGGATCTGGATCTGGCCCGATTCCTGTATCTGGGGATTGACGGCGACCACACGGAGCACACCCTGGAAGAGGTGAAGCAGCGGATCGAGAACGGGATGTTCTTTGAGATCCAGGATAAAATGCTGAAAACCGAGGTGCTGGATTATATTTGCGGGAACCGGCTTTATGAATACTGCTGCTTTGTGACGGACGATACCATGGCGGACGTTCTCTATGAAAAAGGGCAGTTGAACCATGTTGTACAGAAAGCAATCAAGGCGGGCTTTCCTGCGGAAATGGCGATCTACTGCGCGACGTATACGCCGACCCGGAGAATGCGCCTGTACGACAGAGGCGTCATTGCCCCCGGGAAGCTTGCGGATTTTATCCTGCTGGAGGATCCGTCGGTGATGAAGCCGGCATATGTATACAAGAATGGGATTCCGATCTACCCCTGCGGCGCGGGCGGATTGTCTGCGATCAGATACCGGTTTCCGGAAGATTTTTATCAGAGCGTCTGTCTGCCGACGGTGACGCTGGAGGATTTTCGGGTGACTGCGGACACCGACGCCAAAGAAGTGACCGTGCGGGTGATCGAGATCCATCCGGACCGGACCCAGACGACGGAGAAGCAGGTCGTCATGCCGGTGCGGGACCATGTGGTGGAGTGGAAGGACAGCGGCTGTCTGTTGGCCATGGTTCTGGAGCGTCACGGAAAGAACGGGAATATCGGATATGGATTTATCACAGGTTCATGCCTGAAAAACGGTACCGTAGCTACAACATATTTCCACGATCACCATAATCTTTTCGTCGCGGGAGATGACCCGGAGGATATGCTGTTTGCCGTGAGGCGGATCCAGACGCTGCAGGGCGGATTCCTGACGGTGAAGAACAAAAAGGTTCTTGCCGAGCTGGCACTGCCGGTATGCGGGATTCTTTCCGAACGGGGAATCCAGGATACGGCGCTGGATCTGAAAGCAGTCCGTGAAAGCTTAGAGGAGCTGGGATATCGGCATTCCAGTCCGGTGATGTCCCTTGGCACGCTGGGCCTGCCGGTGAGCCCGGCGCTGAAACTGACGGACAAGGGGCTTGTGGATGTAAAACAGGGTGCGATCGTGCCGCTGATCGCAGGCTGAATGAAACATATAGAAATGCATTGATAAATGATTGCCTCATAAAAGATGATCAAGGATGAAATGATCGGAACGGAGTTTCGGCTGTTTACAGCGTGAGTCGTGACCATACAGGGCACAGCTCACGCTGTATGAAACTTCCGGGCAGTCGCTTTTCGGATGTCTGCTGTTTAAAGTCTGCCGGTTTTGTTTTCTGGGGGAATATTCATCTTTTCCGCGATTTTCTGAACATCCTGCTCTGTTAAAACAGTCATCATTTCGCTGACCTCTTTGATAGATAAACCGGCATGGAGCATTTTTGGGGTAAATTCCAGTTCTTTGCGCTTCGCTACATTTTTCGTTACTCTTTTCGTGACCTTCTTTGTAACTCTTTTTTCAACTTCTCTTCCGTATTGAATTTTTTCTTCTTCAAATAACTGTCCAACCTTTGTCATCATAATCCACTCCTTGATATGTTTTGAATCCTCTGTCGTGATAACCTTGTCTGCGAATACCAGCATACCGGATAGTAAAAAGCGCTGCATTTTCTCGTCATCCAGCAGCTTTGCCATCTCGAAGCAGCGGCGGATGCATGCCTGCTTTTCTGCCTTTCCCTTATAGGTCAGGGGCAGGATGATAAATTCCATCTGTTCTTCCCCGGTCAATGTCTGACCCTCATGAAATTTAGCGTACAACCGTGCTTCTGTTTTTTCGGAATCCTTTTGGATCAGGAAAGCTTCTTCCAGCTGAAGCTGCAGGCAGCCGATATCCAGCTCCTTTTGGGTCTGGCGCGGCTCGATGTCTGCGGTGTAAATGACGATCATCCGGATCCTGCATGGAAAATTTTCCTGATCCATATTTCTCTTTAATGTCCGGGCGATATAGTTCAGGTATTTGATCTTGTTGGCATCCGCATAAGTGCTCTCATAATCCACCAGCGCCAGCGATTGATCCTCCAGTAAAAACAGATTATCCAGGCGCAGTTCATTTGCCTCCACGGCGGGAAGGTTTGTAGGCTGTACTTCTGTGATCTCCGGAAGCTCCAGTCCGTACACGGCAAAGGACTTCCCTTTCAAGTTTTCTCCAAAATATTTGGTGGTTACATCCTTGTTCTGCCATGCGATGGGAGACTTTGCGGCAGGGGGACCAGAGGGCCTGTGACTCCTGGATCTCCCTGAAATTCCGGCGGTACTTTTTCTCTTTCTGTGTGTCATCCATTTCCTCCTATTCTGACAGGAAATATACGGATTTTGAGCTGCAAGCCACATGTTAACCGGTGATCTGCAACTATGATTTTGTACAGAAACTGCTTTGTACTTCTAAGTATAACATATGTCATCAATTTTTGGTGGAAAATTGATGGCCTGCTTGCGCGTGTCAGCAAAACTTATGCAGCAGAATCTGATTTTGATGGAAAATGGTTTTGCTCACGGAGCATCCATTCGCAATACATTTTGCCTGAGTATACATCCCGTCCGTATTGATCAGTTGCTTCATCAAACTTGTATTTTCCGGCTGAGATGCCATGAAAAAACAGATCCTGATACATGAAACGTATCCGGCGGACAGATAGAAATATTTGAAAAAATGCTGTCCGTGATTTTGATGTGGAGTCAGTATAACATACCGGGAGAAGATGTGCAACAAAAAATAATGTAAAAGATTTCCACCTGTACGGTTGGATGGTAATAGCGGGTACCTTTTAGTTAAGCATTGACAAATGATTTATTCATGGAGATAATTGAAGATGAAAACATCGGAAGCATATGGAAAAGGAGTACAGGATGCCGTTTCAGATCATACGAAGTGATATTACAAAAATAAAGGCGGATGCCATTGTAAATACAGCCAATCCGGAGCCGGTCTGCGGGGGCGGGGTGGACTCTGCCGTTTATAAAGCCGCAGGCGCAAAGCGGCTGCTGGCGGAGCGGAAAAAGATCGGGCCGATGAAAGCCGGGCAGGCGGCCATCACTCCGGCCTTTCAGTTGGATGCGCGTTTTATCATCCATACGGTCGGGCCTGTTTGGAAAGGGGGATGGAGGGGCGAGAAAAAATTGCTCCGTGCCTGTTACGACAACTGTCTTGGCCTTGCAATCAAAAATCATTGTGAAAGTATCGCATTTCCGCTGATCTCCACCGGTGTCTATGGATTTCCGAAGGAGAAGGCGCTGCAGATTGCGCTGGCGGCTGTCAGTGAATTTCTGACGGAGCATGAGATGACGGTGTACCTGGCCGTATTTGACCAGGAGTCGTTCCGGCTGTCCGGAAGGCTGTACAGCAAGATCGAGGAATTTATTGATGATAACTATGCCGAGAGCAGGCTGGAAGCGGAATATGCGTCAGGGAATTTTTCGGAGAGAAGGAAACTCATAGATACGGTATCAATGCCGCCGCTTCCGGACAGCATGCTTAAAATGCCCGAACCATCGTGCGCATCCGCAGCCCCGCAGTCCCAGATCCTTCCCCAGGCATCCGCGGGAGCCGCCAGAAGTCTGGAGGATGTGATCAATAATGTAGGAGAGACATTTCAGGAAAGGCTGCTGCGTTTTATCGATGAGCGGAATCTGACAAATGCACAGGTTTATAAAAAGGCGAATCTGAGCCGGAAATTATTTTCCAAAATCCTGTGCAATCCGGATTACCAGCCGAAAAAACGGACGGTCATCGCATTTGCGATCGCACTGCAGCTGAATCTGGACGATACGAAGGATCTGATGGCGAGAGCCGGGTTTGCGCTTTCACCGGGCAGCAGGTTCGACCTGGTGATCGAATATTTTATAGAGAAAAAGGTGTACGATATCTATACGATCAATGTGGCGCTGTTCGATCATGATTTGCCGATGCTGGGTGAGTAGAGCGCTGCGATGCCTTGTGCCGTCTCTTTACGAATCATTTTTTTCATGTTAAGATGGGAAAAAGCGTGAAACAGGAGGTGAAAAATGGGCACTTATATTAATCCCGGGAATCAGGCGTTCAGGCGGATCGACGGTCCGAATTATGTGGATAAGACAGGTATGATCCGGCTGATCAATGAAAGGATCGGCGGAGAGGACAGCCTTGTATGCATAAGCAGGCCCCGCCGCTTTGGGAAGTCTTACGCGGCAAAGATGCTGACAGCCTACTACGACTGCTCGTGTGATTCTCATGAATTGTTTGATAAGAAGATCATTGCGCGTTCAAAGTCCTATTCGGCACATCTGAATCACTATAACGTCATCTATCTGGAAATAACGAGTTTTGTTTCATCGGCACGCAGACAGGGAATCTCTCTTCAGGAAGTTCCGAATATGATCGTAGATGCTTTGCATGAAGAGCTTCTTTCCAGGAATCCGGAATTGCCTGCCGGGAAGAGTTTGACGGATCTGTTGATCTGCTGTGTTGAAAAAAACGGGGGGAGGCCATTTGTCTTTATCATCGACGAATGGGACGCAATGATCCGTGAAGCGAAGGAGGATGAGACTGCGCAGAAACGATACCTGGATCTGCTGCGGGAGTGGTTCAAGAATGGAACCTTTACACCAAAGGTCGTGGCGGCAGCTTACATGACAGGAATCCTGCCGATCAAAAAGGACGGGACACAGTCGGCAATCTCTGATTTTCATGAGTTCTCCATGCTGCATCCGGGAGAGTTCGCAAAATATACAGGCTTTTCTGAGGCAGAAGTCAAAAAGCTCTGCAAGAAGAGCAAAATGAATTTCGATGACATGAAGGCATGGTATGATGGATATGAGCTTTTTGGAGAGCACGCGGTCTATAATCCCTATTCGGTCATGAATGCGTGCAGAGAGAAGAACTGCCGTTCATTCTGGGGCAGGACTTCCGCGTCGGAGGCGCTGACAGACTATATTGATATGGATTTTGACGGATTGCAGGAAACTGTGGCCAGGCTGATCGGCGGCGATGAAATCGCGGTGAACACATCACAATTTCAGAATGATTTTGAAAGATTTCGAACAAAGGATGAAGTGCTGACGCTCTTGATCCATCTGGGGTATCTGACCTGTGACTCGACACATGGAATCGCTCGTGTGCCGAATGAGGAGGTACGGGATGAGTTCAGGAATTTTCTGGGAAATGATCATTTCAGCGAACATTGGCTGAGACTGATCGGACGGTCGAGAAAGCTTCTGGATGATACGATTGCGGGGAACGGTGACGCTGTCGCGGCCGCATTGGAGGAAATCAGAGGGGAGCAGTACGCGCCCCAGTATTACAACGATGAGCAGGCATTGAGGGCTGTCATCAAGTATGCGTATATCGCTGCGTTTGGACAGTATGTAAAGGCAGAGGAGATACCATCGGGCAAAGGAATTGCGGATGTTGTGTTCATCCCTGCCGCGTTGTCCGGATTTCCGGCGATGGTGATTGAACTGAAATGGAACAAGACATCGGGCGGCGCGGTCACGCAGATCAAGAATAAAAAATACGATGCTGTTCTGCATCCATTTGCGGGGAACATTCTTCTTGTTGGGATCAACTACGATGAGAAAACGGGGAAGCATGCCTATACGATTGAGAAACGATAGCGATTACTGGAAGAAAATGTGCAAAAATAACTTCCAGTTGGAAACACTTTTACAAATGACACAGGCTCAATGATCACAGGCAGAAAATGTCCCCTCCCAGGCGACCATTTCCAGTCGAAATTGCTGTATGCTTACCTTGCAAGATACACAACAACTACATCACAAAGTCAGTCCGGTACAACATTTGCCGTTATTTAGGCAATACTGTACCGGCGATCACGGAGGTAAGCATCATGAAGAAGAATTTAACAGAACTCGTATTTATCCTGGACAGGAGCGGCTCTATGAGCGGGCTGGAGAAGGACACCATCGGCGGATTTAATTCCATGCTCAGCAGGCAGAAGGAGGAACCCGGGGAGGCGCTGATCTCCACGATCCTGTTCGATGACCGGACGGAGGTGCTCCATGACCGCGTACATCTGGCGGATGTCCGGCCCATGAATGAGCGGCAGTATTATGTGCGGGGATGCACGGCGCTTCTGGATGCCATGGGCGGCGCCATCCACCACATCGGCACGATCCACAAATATTCCCGGGAGGAGGACCGTCCGGAGAAAACGATCTTTGTCATCACCACAGACGGGATGGAAAATTCCAGCAGCCATTACACTTATGAAAAGGTGAAGCAGATGGTGGAGCGGCAGAAGGAGCGGTATGGATGGGAATTTTTATTCCTGGGGGCAAACATCGATGCCATTGAAACGGCCGGGCGCTTCGGAATCCAGCCCAGCCGTGCGGTGAATTATGAATGCGACAGCGCGGGGACGCAGCTGAATTTTCAGGTCGTAAGCGATACGGTCTGCGCGGCCCGGGCGTGTACCTGCGACCTGTCCGAATATTTTGACGACCCGGCCTGGAAAAAGGCGATCGAGAAGGATTACAGCCGGAGAGGACGCCAAAGGCGGCACAGGGGATAAAATGTCACGCGTGCATATGCTTGATGATCTTATAGATGATCTCGCTTTCCGTAACCAGCGGCTTTTCGTGGGAAAAGAAGATGACTCCGCTGACCGGGGAAATGACGGTGGTGATCACGGTGCCTTCGTAAGGATGCAGGATCTCCGCCAGAGGCTCCCCGAAAGCAACCTCGTCTCCCGCGAATTTCAGCCGCCGGTAGATTCCGCCGGTCTGTGTCTTGACCACGGCCAGATCCTCCTCCTGGATCACCGTTGAGATGTATCCGCTGTGGCTGCGGTATTTCAGGATTCCCATCCGGGTCAGAAAGCGCAGGACGGAAGAGACGGCCTGCTGTGCGCTCTCCTCGTCGATCAGGTCGGTTTTGCTCGTATACACGGAAAACGCATTGGTTTCCCAGAGCTGCCAGTTATAGTTGAGAGTGGTGGTATCAATGGGCTTCGGCTTGCGGATGACCACATAGGGCAGCCCGAACAGGTCAGCAAGACCGGCATTCTGGAAGCCGGTATCCATCATCCGCACATGGGGCACAAAATCCCCCGGCATATAGAAGCTGGCGAACTGGATCCCATAATCGTATTCCTTTACATACTCAAAGATTCCCGCCGCGATCCTCTGGGTCGTCTCCCCCATGTCATAGCCCGGAAACATCCGGTTTACATCCGTGTTGTCTACGGGCCAGAAACGTTTTCCGATATTCATGGAATGATGCCCTGCCGACGGGATGACCAGGAGCTCATGATCCGGGACGATGCCTTTTTGGGCTTCCAGCTCCGTCAGCTTTTTCACGAGCTGGGAGCAGACATAAAGCTGCTGGACTTCATTTCCGCGGATCGCGCCTACGATGCAGGCGGATTTTTTCCCGCTTCCAAAATGATATCCGGTGATCTTTAAGTCCTCCCGGTAGGGGGAGGCTAATGTGTACAGTATTTCTTTTCTCATTGGACCACACCTCCTAATATACGGCCCAGCAGGGATCCGCCGTAAACCACCGGGTATTCCCTGCGGGTAAAGACCAGGCCGGCAATGGGCGCCCGCACCTCTTCGCAGATGCTGCCGGTCAGCGGATCGACGACATTTCCCACCACATCTCCTTCCCGGACGATATCGCCGATATTTTTGACAGGCAGATAAATGCCGGAGGCGGAGGCATTCATATACCCCACTTTATTGTCATAGGAAATCATGGGCTGCCGGGGCGTTTCGACCGGGCCGTCCCACATGCCTTCGGACTTCATCAGGTTCAGGATGCCTTCGATCAGCTGGCTGCCGTAGCTTTCATTGATCCGCATGCCGACCCCCATTTCCACCACCAGGACAGGAACCCCGGCGCTGTTCAGACTGTAGGCAAGGGTGGATTCCAGGACGGTGGCGGAGGCATGGACCCAGATCAGGTCGATATTCAGTTTTTCGGCCAGGGGGACCAGGCGCTCTGCCGTGATCTCATTGATCCGTACCTGGGGAAGCTCCTTGAGAAAAATATTGCTGGCATGGATATCTACGCAGAGGTCCGAGCCCTTCAGATCCGCTACCAGCTGGGCGGTCAGCGTCTCCACCATGGGGCCGGCCGTATCCCCCGGAAATACCCGGTTCATATCCAGGTCAAACATGGGGATCCCCCGGGTGATGGAGTCGATCCCCAGAGGGTTCAGCGCCGGGTACACATCGACGGTTCCCCTCAGATACTGCCGGTTTTCTTTCAGCCTTCGAAGCAGTCCGTAGCAGACAAACTGGCCTTCCAGCTCATCACCGTGGGTTCCGGTCACGATGGAGATCCGTTTCTCATTCCCTGTCTTTTCCAGCGGCTCGATCCGCTGCTTCCGGATCTGCAGATGCTCCTCCACGGGAAGCTCCATGGACGCGACGATTTTGATCATGGTTCTGTTTCCTCCTCCACATTTACAGTAATTTTCTGTACCTGCGCCCCGCCGCCGAGGAAGATTCCTTTATCCAGGATACAGTCCCCGTAGTCCCGGCCATGGGCCAGCTTGATATAGTAATCATCCACATGCAGGTTATTGGTAGGGTCCAGTCCGTACCAGCCCGAGCCCGTATAAATTTCCATCCACGCATGGGTATAGCCTTCCCCGATCATCAGTCCGTTCACATACCTGGCCGGGATCCGGCACATTTTACAGAGCGCAATGAAAATGTGCGCGTAATCCTGGCACACACCTTCCCCCTGCGCCATTGCTTCCTCTGCCGTTGTATAAATGTCCGTCCGCCCCGGTACGTAGCGGAAATCCCGGTACAGGCGGTGCATCATATACAGGGCACGCTCCAGAGGGGTTCCCTCCGGCGGACGGATCGCCGCCAGATACCCTGTCAGCGCCGGACCCGGTCTGGTAAACGGGGAGGGGTAGCGGTACATGGGATGCAGCATTTCATGCCGGATTTTCATGCCTTCCACCCGGGCCGTCCCCACGATCTTGTATCCGAACCACTGGTGTTCCCCAAAGCAGTGCCCTACATATTTGCGGTTCCCGAAGCCGTCCGTCAGCTCATTCAGGCAATCCGCGGGATAGATAAATTTATTTGCAACGGTAATATCCTGTATCTCGTCTGACGACGGTACGCACCGGAGTGCAAAATAATGGTTCCGCACCGGATCCTCAAACTGGAGATTCATTTCATAGAAGAAATGAAGTGTTTTCATGCAATGATCACCTGCCCGAGATAATTCAGCGCTTCCTGATAGCCGTCCTCCCAGTCGGTCTTTGTATCGATCAGCTGTTCCAGCTTTCCTAAGCTTTCCGCATTGTAGTCCAGGCTGGTCCTGCGGATCCTGCGTTCCAGCTTCCCGCATTCACGCCGGATCTCACGGGTATGGTATTTGAGACGGATATACAGATCCAGCCGCTCCACATATTTCCCGCATTTCATGATATTGCGGAGATCCTCGTTGTCCACATAATCGTCCACACAGCCCCAGAATGCCAGAATATAATCCTCGACCGCCTGAAGCTCCAGGAGCGGCGCGTCCGTGGCGCTTGTCATTTCGAAAATATTGACTGCCAGCTGGACATAGGACATGACATAGCTGCTCAGTTCGTCCCGCATGACAATGGCATTGTCATAGGCGCGGATCATATTGGCATAGAGGGAATCCGGGTTCTGCCTGCAGAACAGGTAGCTGTCCACGAACTGTTCGTTGGACTCATAAATATCCGGGATATTCAGCCGGCTGCAGTAGGTCCGGTAGGTTCCCTGCGGTGCTTCGATCATTTCATCAAATATCCGGTTAAACTTTCTGGCGGTGGTGTACACCCGCTCTATGTACCGGCCCAGCCAGTACAGATTTTCCAATTTTTCTATTGAGACAGTACCCATGTATCTTTAAATCCTCCCCCCTGTGATGAGTTTACGACAAATGAGTCCGGATTCCGGGAAAAACGCGTCAGCCCGCTTGCCCAGACTCTGGTTTCTTCTCCCGCAAGGACAAAAGCCCGCAGGTCTGCCTTGCGCATGACCTTGTTTCCCTGATCCAGGATCTCCAGATCGAGAAAATCAATGACCTCCTGGGCGATGAAGCGGCGGCTTTCCTTTTCAATCAGCACCCGCATTTCAGCCAGCTTTTCCTCAGAGAGCTCATTTCCGAAGATGACGCCGTATCCGCCGGCCTCCGCAACATCCTTGACCACCAGGCTTTCCAGATGCTCCAGGACGTATCTGCGGTCCTCCTCATAAAACGGAAGATAGGTGGGCGCGTTTTTTAAAACGGGCTCCTCCTGCAGATAGTAGCGGATCATTTTGGGCACAAAATAATAGATTCCCTTGTCGTCCGCAATGCCGTTTCCGGGCGCGTTGATGATGGCCACGTTTCCGGCCCGGTAAACGTCCATCAGCCCGGGAATGCCGATCAGAGAGTCCGGGCGGAAGGTCAGGGGATCCAGATATTCGTCCGAGATCCTCCGGTAGATCACGCCTACCGGCTGCTTGCCGCTGCGGTAATCTCTAAAATAGAGCCTGTTGTTCTCCACGAATAGATCCGTATTCAGTGCCAGCACACTGTCGGTCTTTTCCGCCAGATAGGAATGCTCAAAGTAGGCGGCGTTGTACCGGCCCGGTGTCATGATGACCCGGATTCCGCCCTGGTTCACGTTGTCCATGGCGGCCTTTAAGAGCTTCCCGTAATTCCGGTTGTCCAGGACGGAGACATTGCGGAACGCGGCCGGACAGGCTTTTCTGGACAGCTCCCGGGCGATCATCGGATAAGAGGCTCCGGAGGGGATCCGCAGGTTGTCCTCCAGGATATACCATTCCCCGTCCTTACCCTGTACCAGGTCGATGCCGGAGATATGGCTGTAGATTCCTTTCGGGGGAATTGCGCCTTCACATTCGGGAAGATAGCCGGAGGAAGAAAATACGAATTCTTCGGGGACCACCCGGTCGGAAATGATCTTTTTCTCTCCGTAAATATCCTTCAGGAACAGGTTCAGCGCAGTCACCCGCTGGATCAGTCCTTTTTCCAGATACAGGAAATCCTCATGGGAGATCACCCTTGGAATCGCGTCGAACGGAAAAAGCTGCTCCCGGAACTGCCCATTCTTGTAGATCCCGAATTTCACGCCGTAGCGCGAGAGTAGGCGGTTGATGCTGTCTGTGTGCTTCAATAATTCATCCATATCCTCACCCCTTCGATGGTATAAAAAAGAAGCGGGGCAGCTGATGGGACAGCTTCCTCGCTTCTTTATGAGGACATATTACTACAAGTTTTTGGGAATGTCAATATTTATTGTTTTTGGATGATTTTATTATATTGCCTTGTTATATCAAAGGGGGGGTATAAGGCCTGTTTTACAGCCCCTGACTTTGAAACAACTGTCTCATTTCCTCCGCGGATTCCTGCATCCCTCTCAGGAACCATACTTCTACCCATCCATACAGCGTGTAAGCAACGAACGCCTTTGCATATGCCTCGGCTTTGGGCAGATCCGGCTTTAATTCCATAAGATCCATCATAACATCTTTCAGCAAATAATTGATTGATATATGCCCTTAAAATATCTTCCTTGCTGTGAAAGTTGCGATAAAAAGAAGCCCGTCCAATGCCCGCGTTGTCACATAATTCACTGATGGAAATATCCTCGATCGCCTTATACAGAAAGAGAGTACGCTTCCAATACATGGTGCACTGCCTTTCTGTATGTTTGTACAGTTCCTTAGATCATTCATCAGAAGTAAATTCCGTTTTCTTCCCGAAGAGGAAAGGCTCTGAAAAGCTGTGGTTAAAGAACACGATCAGAGGCCCCATAAAAAAGGCTGTGATGAGCGTGCCGATACCCGGCAGCAGGCCCGCGGCCGTTCCGATGATGACACAAAGCAGGTCACAGCCGACTCGTACAAATTTGAAAGGAAGCTTCCGTTTTTCCGCGATAACAATCGGGATCGCGTCATACACGGAAACGCCCAGATTGGAAGTCATGTATAAGGAAGAGGCGAAGCACATCACCAGGACTCCGACAGCAAGAAAAATGATCCGCACCGGCAGATCAGGATTCGGAGAAAAACGGCTGATGACCATGCAGGCGAAATCAACCACATACCCGGTCAGAAACATATTGACCAGGGTAGCCGCGCCCATAGAGCTTCTGGCGATAAAAAGATCCAGCACCAGCATGATCCCGCTCAGTATGGTGTAGTAGCTCCCATAAGAAATCCCTGTTTGAAAAAAACGCCCCCAGATTCCCTGTGCAAAACACTGGAACGGATCCACACCGAACTGTGAGCATTTGAAAAATCCGACGGCGATGGCGCATAAAATGACGCCGACAGTTGTCATAAAGATCCGTTTTTGAAAAATTCCCTGCTGATTCATTCCCTTTTCCTCCCGATTCCGCACTGTATAGTACAGTAGTTTACTCTCAAAAACCTCTGACATTATAATACAGTTTTCAGGCCAAATCAACAGGGAAATGTGGTTCTAAAAACACATATTTTCTACATAATTGCGCATCTCTTCCCGGGAGTGCATATCACGGGCGCCTTCTATGATGGAATTGCGGCGTTCCTCCGGAAGCTGTGCGAATTGGTTCAGAATATCCGTATGCTGGGCCAGTTCCATCGTAAAGCCGATCGGCAGTTCTTCATTTTTGATCATCATGCTTACCTCCTTTGTTCAAAATTAGTATAAGAAAATTACAAAAGAATATTCTTTCAGGAAAGAATTGCCGGAAAATGGACACACTAAATCTTGAAAAACCGCGTCAGCAGGCGAATGTACATGCAGACATGTCCGCTTGCCTCTCTGCTTCGCGGGAATACATGATGAGACAAGGATGGTAGAACAGCGATGAAAATTTTATTCTATGATACAAAAAGCTACGACAGGGATTCTTTTGAAGAAAAGCGGTGCCTCTATCCGGATATCGAGATCGATTATCTGAAATCCGAGCTGACCCCGGCCACGGCCAGGCTGGCAAACGGCTATGACGCGGTCTGTGCCTTTGTAAACTGTGATGTAGGAACAGAAACGGTAGAGTTGCTCCATGAGTGCCGGGTGCGCCTGATCCTGCTCCGCAGTGCCGGCTTCAACCACGTGGATATCGGAAAGGCAAAGGCGTTCGGAATCAAGGTCATGCGGGTGCCCGGCTATTCTCCGGAGGCGGTGGCGGAGCATGCCATGGCACTGGCGCTGGCGGCAACCCGTAGGATCCACAAGGCATATGTGCGTGTCCGGGAAAATGATTTCAGCCTGGGGGGTATGCTGGGGTTTAACTTTTACCGGAAGACCGCGGGAATCGTGGGAACCGGAAAGATCGGGGCGGCGATGGCAAGGATCTGTCATGGATTCGGTATGGAGGTGCTTGCCTATGACAAGTATCAGAATCCGGAACTGGATTTTGTTCAGTATGTGGCCATGGACGAGCTGCTCGGCAGGAGCGACCTGATTTCCCTGCACTGCCCTCTGACGGAAGAGACGTACCATCTGATCTGCCGGGAGACGATTCAGAAAATGAAGGACGGCGTGGTGCTGGTCAACACATCCCGGGGCGGCCTGGTGAAGACCGAGGATCTGATTGAAGGCATCCGGGCCAGAAAATTTTTTGCGGTGGGTCTGGACGTATATGAGGAGGAAAAACGGAATGTGTATGAGGACCGTTCCGATGAGATCCTGGAAAGCTCGATCACGTCCCGGCTCCTGTCGTTCCCGAACGTGCTGATCACCTCCCATCAGGGATTCTTTACAGAGGAGGCGCTGGGTGCGATCAGCGAGACGACATTGAAAAACGCGGCTGCATTTGCCAAAGGGGAGAGCACGGGGAATGAAGTAGAATAATTTGTACTGCTCTTTAGGGATACTTGAGAGTAAAAAGTTTGTACCATTAAGAAGCCAGGGAATCCCAATCGCTTCCTGACGAGTCTTGTTGCTTCCGAATTATTCGCGTTATACGTAATTCCGGCTGTTTTTCCATAAACAGGAAA
>CATLCV010000143.1 GCA_949893755.1 uncultured Lachnospiraceae bacterium
AGAAGCTGCAAGAGCAGATTGAAGGAGGAAAAGAACGTGGATTATGTAAAAGCATTTTTGATCGGAGGATTGATCTGTGCGCTGGTGCAGATCTTGCTGGACCGAACCAAACTGATGCCGGGGCGGGTCATGGTGCTGCTGGTATGCAGCGGCGCGGTTCTCGGCTTCTGCAATATTTACAAGCCGTTTCAGGATTTTGCCGGGGCCGGGGCGAGCGTTCCTCTGCTGGGCTTTGGCAATGTACTGTGGCAGGGTGTGAAGGAGGCCGTGGATAAAAGCGGGTTCCTGGGAATCTTCCAGGGAGGCTTCAAGGCAAGCGCAGTAGGGATATCCGCGGCGCTGGTGTTCGGCTATCTGGCGTCCGTGACCTTTGAGCCCAGGATGAAAAAATAAAAGGAACCCGTTTATTATGGGTGAAAAAGGAAGTTCCTGTTGCTTTTTGCCGGGGATAATGTTATGTTGTTCGTGTAGCATTTTTTATTCTATTTAGGAAACTTCTTCCAATTTTCCTATAGAATAAAAACCCTCCGGGGGATGCGCACTACGCGCATAAGGAAAATGGCTGTTGCCGCAGCCGCGCTTCGGCGCGTGTGTGCGTCAGGACGCACACTTTTTACTAGGGAGGAAAGGGTATATGGATTATGTAAACATTATCATCCCCTTTATCGGGGGACTTGGCATGTTCATTTACGGCATGCAGATCATGGCGCAGGGGCTGGAAAATGCCGCCGGCAATAAAATGAAAACGATGCTGGAGGCTTTGACAAGAAATAAATTTTTCGGCGTGCTTTTAGGCGCGTTGATCACCGCGGTGATCCAGAGCTCTTCCGCGACCACGGTCATGGTGGTAGGTTTTGTCAACGCGGGGATCATGAGCCTGAATCAGGCGATGGGCGTTATTATGGGCGCCAATATCGGTACAACGGTAACCGGATGGCTGGTATCCAGTGTGGAGTGGGCCAAGTTCTTAAGCCCCGGCAACCTGGCTCCGGTGGCGATCATGCTGGGTGTGATCGTGATGCTGACGGGAACAAGGCGTTCCACCAAGGACATTTCCAGTATTATCATTGGTTTCGGACTTCTTTTCGTAGGAATCACGACCATGTCGGCCTCCGTTGCGCCGCTGCAGGATTCGGAAGGCTTCCGCAATCTGTTCATCACCCTGGGGCACAATCCGTTCCTTGGTATTATCGCCGGCGCGGTGGTGACTGCAGTGATCCAGAGCTCCTCCGCGTCCGTGGGTATCCTGCAGAGCCTTTCCGCCGCAGGGCTGGTTCCCTTTAACGCGGCAGTGTATATCATCATGGGCCAGAACATCGGTACCTGCGTGACCGCCATCATGTCCAGTATCGGTGCAAAGAAGACGGCGAAGACGGCAGCTGTGATGCATCTTCTGTTCAATATCATCGGTACGGTGCTGTTCAGTATCGTAGCCATTGTGCTGTTCAAGGTGGTATTCCCGGCAGCGGGCACCGGCATGATCACGCAGACAGAGATCAGTACGGTGCATACGATTTTCAATATCGGTACGACAGTCCTGCTGTTCCCGGTATCCGACCTGATCATCAAGCTGGCGAAGAAGCTGGAAAGGGAAGACGACAAGGACAACGATGAGAGCAAGGTGCTTCTCGACGAACGTATGCTGGAGACGCCGGGAATCGCTCTGCAGTCCGTAGTCAGCGAGATCGCCAGAATGGGACATATTGTGGCAAGAACTACGGATCGGGCAGAAGAGGTCATGTTCTCGAAGGACGAGAGGCAGATCCGCAAGATCCGGGAGGAAGAAGAGACAGTGGACAGCCTGTGCAGCGGGATCACGGGGTATGTGGTCCGGTTAAGCTCCCTGTCGCTGAATGAGAAGGAGCACCAGCATGTAGCAAGCCTGCTGCAGATCCTGTCGGATATGGAACGGATCAGTGACTATTGTGAAAATATTTCCGAATTTGCCGAGACATTGTCTGACCGGAAGGCAGAATTTTCCGAAAAGGGCACTGCGGAATTGCGGGAGATGACCCGCGTCTGCCTGGACAGCTATCGGTACGCGGCAGAGGCATTTGCGGAAAACGATAAGGAAAAGGCATTGAAGGTCATTGAGAAGGAGAGCCAGGCGGACGACCTGGAGATCCAGCTCCGCTCGGCGCATATGAAGCGGCTGGCAAACAATCAGTGCAACACGGACGCGGGCATCGTGTATCTGGATGCACTGGTGTGTATGGAACGTATCTCCGACCATTCCAGGAATATTGCGGAGGAGATTCTGATGCGGTAAAAAAAGCAGGGTGTATTTATGAGATTACTGTTTGCGGAAGATGAGGTGAGTATGTCCGAGGCTGTCTCGGATATCCTCACCTATCATCATTATATGGTAGATGCGGTATATGACGGGGAAGCGGCTCTGGATTATGCCAGAATGGAAGCGTATGACGGCATCATCCTGGATATCATGATGCCGAAGAAGAGCGGGTTTGAGGTGCTGGAACAGCTCCGGAAGGAGGGATGCCGGACGCCGATCCTCCTTCTCACCGCAAAGGGAGAGGTGGAGGACCGAATCCGGGGACTGGATCTGGGGGCAGATGATTACCTGCCCAAGCCCTTTTCCATGGATGAGCTGCTGGCGCGGGTGCGTGCCATGCTTCGGCGAAGGGAGGCTTTTGTGCCGGATATCCTGACCTGCGGGGACATTTCCCTGAACCTGCAGAGCTACGAACTGAGCGGAAACGGCAGATCCTTCGTGCTGCCCAAGCTGGAATACCGCATGATGGAAGTGCTGATGCAGAATCAGAAACGTTATCTTTCCTCGGAGGACCTGCTTGTGAAGGTGTGGGGCTACGATACAGAAGCGGAGGTGGGGACGGTATGGGTGTACATATCCTATCTCAGGAAACGGCTGGCGGCTCTGAGCGGCCAGGTGGAGATCAAGGTGAAGCGGAACATCGGGTATATGCTGGAGGCGCTGCAGGACACGCCTTAGTGTGGCCTGCGTGTTGGAAGCGTTTGGAAGACAATGAATGAGGTGAGCAATGCAGAAAACACTTCAGAAAAAGTTTGTGATCACGGCAATGGCAGCGATATCGGTATTGCTGCTGATCCTGCTGGGCGCCATCAATGGATTGAATTTTTGGCAGACAGACCGGCAGACGGACCGCTTGCTGGAGATGCTCACCCGGCAGGCGGCAGCGGCTCCGAAGTCGGAACCGGGAATGCTCCCGTTTCCGGACATGCCGGGGAAAAGAGAGCCGGGAGACTTTTTCAGCCCGCCGGTTACCGAAGACCATGCCATGTCAGCCCGATATTTTTGTGTGTGGTTTGACCGGGAAGGAAGCGTTGCCCGGACCGATACCGGACGGATTTCCTCTGTATCCGGAGAGGAAGCAAAGGAGTACGCGGAGAAGATCTATGAGCAGGGAAAAGGATCCGGCAGACTGAATCGTTTTGAATACAGACGGATGCCTGCCCGGGACGGACAGGGAGAGCTCCTGCTGTTTTTGGATACGTCCGCGCAGAGGTATGCTCTGCTCCTGGTGCTGGCTCTTTCGGCGGGGATCGGGATATTGTGCTGGTTCGGTATGCTTCTTCTGGTGATCCTGCTGTCAAAGAGGGCCATCCTGCCGATCGCGCGGAACCTGGAAAAACAGAAGCAGTTTGTCACGGATGCAGGGCATGAGATCAAAACGCCGCTGGCCATCATTATGGCTAATACGGAGGCTATGGAGCTTTGCGGCGGGGAAACCAAATGGAGCCGGAACATCAAGGCGCAG
Organism: uncultured Lachnospiraceae bacterium; assembly: GCA_949893755.1. GTDB lineage: Bacteria > Bacillota > Clostridia > Lachnospirales > Lachnospiraceae > Schaedlerella. Next base: position 3,759 of record CATLCV010000143.1, read on the forward strand.
ACTGCGCGGCTCACCGGCCTGATGCAAAACCTGCTGGTGCTTGCCAGGCTGGATGAAGGCGTGGGGGAGCTACCGGCATCTGATTTTTCCATGAGCCGCCTTCTGGAGGAGGTGCTTCCCGCCTTTTGTGAGTCGGCGGCCTTGAAAAATGTGATGATCGAAGCGGAGATCGGCCAGGGTATCGAGCTTCATGGCAACAGGGAGAATCTGCTGCGGCTGGTGTCCATCCTGCTGGACAATGCGGTAAAATATGTGCCGAAGGGCGGGGAGATTGCCGTTACATTAAAAAGGCAGGGCAGGGAAATGCTGCTGCAGGTGGAGAATGACTGTGAGGAGCTGCCGGTGGATGAACCGGAAAAACTGTTTGACCGGTTTTACCGGGGGGACAGCGCCCGGACGCAGAAAAGCGGGGGATACGGGATCGGGCTTTCCGCGGCCCATGCGATCGTGGAGAATTGTAAAGGAGAGATCCGTGCGGAATACCGGGGAGCTTCCAGAATTGTGTTTACAGTCAGGATATAATGCGGCCGGTACATGGATGCGGGAAAACGGACAAGACGACAGTGATAAGCCCTCTGCCGGAGAAAATCAGGCAGGGGGCTTGAATTGTCTGCGATACTCATTGGGAGACATACCCTCAGATTCTTTAAAAACACGGGAAAAATATTTTTCATCTTCATACCCTACGAGACAGGCGATTTCCGAAATGCTTTTTCCGGTGCGGATCAGATATTTCTTTGCGTGCTTCATGCGAACATTCTTAATATACTGTACAATGGTAGTATCAAACATTTTCTTAAAAGTTCTGGAAATATAAGTTTTATTTAAGAAAAAAAGTCCGGCAATGCTTTCCAGAGACAAGTTCTGGAAATAGTTCTCATCAATGTAATATTTAATCTGATAGAACACGGAGTCTTTCTGATTCTGCGCGGAAACCTCAGATAAAAGAGAGGCTTCGATATGCTCCGCGTCGATCATGGCAAGAGCTTTCTTCAATGCAGCCTCTAACTTGGCGGGCTGGATCGGTTTCAGGATATAATCAACGCCGCCCTGGACAAAAATCTGGCGTACATATTCATAATCCGGATATCCGCTGATCGTGATCACTTTACTGTGTATCTTGTTTTGATAGATCCACTCCATCAGGTGCAGTCCGTCCGTGACGGGCATCATAATATCCGTCAGTATGAGCTCAGGCTGTTCTTCTTTGATGATCCGGATCGCCTCATAACCATCCTCTGCTTCAAAGACACGGTCAATATGATAATCTTCCCAATTCACAAGCAATTGTACACAGTCGCGTACCGGTTTTTCATCGTCAACGATCAATACTTTCATACGCTGTTTCCTCCATAAAGGTTTTGGGAATCTGAAATGCTTTTTTGAGCATGCAGATGGAAAATGAGTTGTATGCGGATACCATAGGGAGCTTTGTTTTCAATATGCAGATGGGCCTGGTGGTCATAGTACAGGTTCAGCCGTGTCTGAATATTGATCAGGCCGATTCCGGAAACAGGTTCCTCATGGTCAATGGAGCCGGCCTGATCCAGATTGGTTTTCAGAAGGGCGAGATTCTCCTCCGATAGAGAAGTGCCGTTATTTTCGACCGTAATGATCAGAAGGCCGTCTTCCTGTTCTGCTGCAGCACATACAAAATATCCTTCCGGCCGTTTTACAAAGCCATGCTTGAAATAATTTTCTAGCATTGGCTGCAAAATCATTTTCGGAATCATCAGATCCTGTGTATCCGGGGCAAAATCAAGGTTATAGTGAAGGCTGCTCCCAAAACGCTGCCGCTGGAAGATCAGGTAATTTTCCGCATATTCAAATTCACGATTCAGCGTGATCAGAGGCTCGCTGATATCCATGGCATAATTCATCATGGAAGCAAGGGTTGTGATCAGGGAATAAAGCTCCGGGGATTGTCTTTGGAGCGCAAGGGTCCCCAGTGATTGAAGAGAATTATTTAAAAAATGCGGATTCAGCTGCGCCTGAAGCATCCGGAGCTGTGCGCTTTGATAAGAAAGCTTCAATTGGTACTCCTTTACCATCAGGTCGTTGATCGTTTCAATCATGGAATAAAAGGTATCATTTAAAATGCCGATTTCATCGTTTCGCTTCAAAATAACCGGTTCATAAGGCTCTCCGTATTTGATCAGGTTCATCTGCCTGGTCAGCCCGATCAGAGGTGCAGAGAAACGTGAGGAAACCTGCCAGGTCAAAGCAGTGGAGACAGCGATAAACAACAGGTATGTAGGCAGGTAAATAAATTGGAGGTGGGTAATATCGCTGTAAAGGACTGAAGCCGGGACCTCCTTAAGGATATACCAGGATTGGCTGAACACAGGAATCACTTCATAAAAATAAATGCTGGAATGAAAGCGGGGGCCGGAAGTAAAGTACCCGCTGGTACCGTCCAGCTTTGAGAGTATGCCGGACCAGTCAGGGTCCGCCTGCAGCCCGATCTTGTCAGAGTCGGTACTGTATAGAAGCGTTTGGGTCCGGGAGTCAACAATGGAAAGGATCTCTTCGGGGCTCTCTACTGCCTGGGCCGACAATGTTTCCAGGGTGTGAAGCGAGATGTCCAGGGAAAGAATCCCCATAGGCTCATTCTGAGGGATTGTTCGCATAAAATAGGTCATGGAAAAGACATTGCTTCCTGTATCTGACGGATGAGTAGGTATAATAAAAGGCTTTGAAGTCAGGGCAAACGCGGAGGATTCTTCCAGGTCTGTATTCACAAGACGCGTATTCTCATAAGTATACTTTATTTTATGGAAGGTACTTTCGAGGGAAATCCTGGTAATATCCTCAGATAAGTAAGTGAGTGACTGCATAAACACGGAAATGTTCGAGTGATCATTGTAAGTCACGGGCTGCTTCTGAGACAGGAATGCATACATGGGTTCGCTGCTGTATGGATAATAGATTCCCTTGGAAATACCGGTGATGTAATTCTCTATATTATGTGCAAACTGAAACATCAGATTTTCGTTGTAGGACAGAATGTTCTGATTAAAATGGCTGCGGGAATAGATATAAGTGATCAGCATGGAAACAGATAAAGGAAAGATGGTGCTGCAGAGGAGAATGACCATCATCTTTTTCCGAATGCTGTATTTGCAGTTTCCCATGGTGGAACCCCTCTCTTTCTGCCGGGTGCAGGCCGGCTTTTCACGAATGTTAAGTCCTGGCTTCTGTAACTGATAAAAGTATGACTGGATTATACCAAATTTTAAATTTTGTATCAAGATTATGGGAAAATATGAAAATATTGTCCACTAAGAAGTCAGTTTTGTAGGTGTTGAAAAAGAGAGATAGAAGGTAAGATAAAATCACCGATATATAAACGGACAATTCGGTAATTTATATGAGAGAGGAGGTGAGTGGGGGGATGAAGGAGAAGAGAGTGACACGTGTGACCAATCAGATTCTGTTCCTGGCACCGGCAGTCTTTTTTTTCAGCTTATTTGTCATTATTCCATTTTTGATCAGCTTTGGAACGTCATTTTCCAAATGGAACGGGGTATCCAACAATTTTCAATGGAACGGGCTGGATAACTACCTTAAGGCGCTGGGGGATGAGGATTTTTTCAAGTCACTGGCGTATACACTGAAAAATACGGTGGTTGTTACGATTCTTGCAAATGGGATCGGATTATTATTTGCATTGTTTCTGACAAGTAAAATCAAAGCGGCATCCTTCTTCAGGAGCGTGTTGATCATCCCGAATATTCTGAGCGGAATCGTGCTGGGATTTATCTGGAATTTTATTTTTATACAGGGACTTCCGGCACTTGGAAAATGGATGGGGGTGAAGTTCTTACAGATCTCGTGGCTGGGAACGCCGAGGACGGCATTCTGGTCGATCGTGATCGTCAGCGTATGGCAGATGTCAGGATATGTAATGCTGATCTACATTGCAGGTATCCTGAATGTACCGGACAGTGTGATTGAATCAGCCTATTCGGATGGGGCAAAAAACGGGCAGCTGATCAGATATATTATCTTTCCGTACTTAAAGCCGGCATTTTTAATCTGCTTTTTCTGGACGATCAGTAAAAATCTGATTTTATTTGATCTGCCGTTTTCACTGACATCAGGAGGGCCGTTCAAATCTACGGAAACAATGGCGATCAACATCTATCAGGAAGCATTTATCAATAATAATTATGGCTATGGAGCGTCCAAGGCAATGCTGTTCTTTTTGGTCGTGATTGCAGTTTCAATCTGTCAGGTGTATATGAATCGCAGGAAGGAGGATGAGTAGTTTGAAGATCAAACACAAATATCTGCTGACAGTGCTGATGGCGGCAGCCGTCATGATCTTTTTGATTCCATTTTATCTGATTGTTATGAACTCGTTTAAGAGCAATGGAGAGCTTTTGAGGGATGTACTGAGCTGGCCGAAGGAATGGATCTTTACCAACTATGCCAAAGCATACTCGACGCTGGATTATCCCAGGGTGTTTTTAAACTCATTGCTCGTAACCGTTTTCAGCAATCTTGGAGTTGTTGTGATCTCGGCACTGGCGGCGTACCGCCTGGAGCGCTTCCCCACCAGAGGAAATAAGCTTCTGGGGATGCTGTTTATGGCCGGATTGATCATCCCGTTTCAGGTAGTTATGATTCCGCTGGTTAAGGTGCTGCAGACCATGCATCTGGTAAATACACTGGCCGGAGTGATTCTGACATACTGGGGGATGGCGCTTCCGTTTACAATTTTTCTGTTCCGGGGATTTATCCAGGGAATACCGAGGGAGATTGAAGAAGCGGCGATGGTAGACGGATGTGCGCTTTTTTACATGTTCTGGAAAATTGTTTTTCCGCTGCTCAAACCGATCATGTTTACAGCGATTACAGTAAATACATTCTGGTTTTGGAATGATTTCCTGCTTCCGCAGCTGATTATATCGGATAAAAAGCTGCAGACCATACCGATCGCAGTGAATTCTTTTTTTGGACAGTATGTCATGAAGTGGGATTTGGCACTGCCCGCATTGGTGCTTGCAGTTGTCCCGGCAGTCATTGTATTTATCTGCTTCCAGAAGCAGGTGGTGGAAGGAATCGTATCCGGAGCAGTCAAAGGTTAAGTTTATGATAGCAGGCAATCCATTCGCTGCGCGGATTGGTTGCGGTATTTTTAGGAGGGATGGAAGATGAAGAATAGAAAAAGGTGGATGGCTGCGGCGGGGGCAGCGATTTTGACCATAAGTATCTGTATGTCAGGATGCGGAGGAAGTACCGGTGAATCCGGGGATGGAGAGACGCAGGAGGAAAAGGTTTCGGTGAAGATCCTGCAGTTCAAAACAGAGCTGTCCGATCAGATGAACGAGATGGCCCAGGCTTATATGGATGAGCATCCGGAGGTAAATCTGGAGGTGGAGAGCATTATCTCTGACAGCTATGATTCTGTGCTGAAAACAAGGTTTGCCAGCGATGAGGCGCCGGATATTTTTAACAATGAGGGACATGCAAATATGAATCTCTGGATGGAGCATCTGGAGGACTTGTCGGACCAGGCGTGGACGGCGGATATTGTGGAATCCGCCAGGGAAGGAATTACATCGGACGGTGCAGTGTATGGACTTCCCCTGTATCTGGAAGGATATGGTTTCCTGTACAATAAGGATTACTTTGAAGAGGCAGGGATATCTGAGGTGCCTCTGACATTGACAGAATTGGAGCAGGCAGTAAAGAAATTGGAAGATGCAGGAATTCCGGCGTTTTCAGTAAATGGCGCGGAATGGTATCCAAACGGCCTTTTCCTTGCCAATATCCCTCTTGCTCAGCAGGAGGACTCCAATGCATTCATCAGCGGAATCAACGACGGAAGCAGAAATTTTGCAGATGATGAAAAATATCAGGAATGGACTGGACTTGTCCGGCTCATGAGGGATCATGCAGTCTCAGATCCTCTTTCCACCGATTTCAGTACCGTCGTTTCTGATTTTGCAAGCGGCAAGGCAGCGATGATCATGGGATTAAACGGCTATGAGCCTACGATTGATGAGATCAATCCGGAGATGAATATGGGGATTATGCCGATGCCGATCAACGAGGACGCAGAACAGAATGATAAATTATATGTATCCGCCTCCACATACTGGTGCATCAATAAAAATTCCAGTGATGCGTCTAAGGCGGCCTCTAAGGAATTTTTAGAATGGCTGGTGACATCGGAAACAGGAAAACGGTATGTGACGGAAGTATTTGGCTTCATTCCCGGGCTGAATTCGATGGATGCGGATGAAGAAGCAGTGGGCGTGATCGGGACAGGCCTTATGGAATATATTTCGGATGAAAAAACAATTCCATGGGAATGGATGAAATACCCGGATGGAGTTACAACGGAATTCGGCGGGACAATCCAGAAATTCTATGCAGGAGAAGTGGATGAAAACGGAATGCTGGAGGATTTTTCAAAAGGCTGGGACAAGCTGAAAGATGAATAGGAAGGAGTATCCATGGCAATTACAAAATATGAAGGAATTCTTTACGGCGGAGATTACTGCCCGGAGCAGTGGGATGAGGCAACCTGGCAGGAAGACATTCGGATCATGAAATACTATGGAGTGAATACGGTGACTCTGAACGTCCATAGCTGGTGCGTGCTCCAACCCGTGGAAGGGCCATATGACTTCACAGCGATGGACAGGATCGTACGGCTGTTGGAGGAGAACGGCATTCAGATTATCATGGCAACAGGTACGGCGGCGCTTCCGCATTGGATGCTGGAAAAATATCCGGATATTATGGCACAGGGAATTGACGGGACAAAAGAAAAACCGGCGAAAAGGGTCAATTATTGTACACACAGTGCGAATTTCCGGAGGGAGATCCAAAGGATGTGCGAAGCTCTGGCCGAGCATTATCAGGGGCAGGAAAATATTATCCTGTGGCATCTGAGCAATGAGCTGGAGCGGGCGTGCTATTGTGATCACTGTGCTGCGGAGTATAGAAAATGGCTGCAGAAAAAGTATGGTTCGCTGGATGTGCTGAATGCACGCTGGAATACGATGTTTTGGGGGCATCAGTATACTTCATGGGAGCAGATCAATCCCCCGGCATATGATAACATGGTTTATCGGAATGTGGATGGGAAGGGAATTGATATCTCTGCGTTTCCGACGGAGACAATTGAGTACCTGCGGTTTGTGACAGAGGGATACCGCCAATGCCTTGAGATTGAAAAGGAAGCGATTCGCAAATTTATCCCGGATGCACTGGTGACCAATAATATTCAGTATCTTCCAAACCGTGAGTTCCAGTATGACCGTCTGGCGGACGTGTTTGATGTGGCATCCTGTGATTCCTATCCTGTAAAAGGGGAGGAACCGTATATTTCGGCATTTCATTATGATTTAACTCGGAGTTTAAAGAATCAGGATCCGTTCCTGGTGATGGAAATGTCTCCGAATCATGCAAGCTGGCAACTCTGTGCTCCGGTAAAACGTCCTGGAGAACTTGCCAAGATTGCCATGATGGCACTGGCTCGTGGGGCGGAGTCGGCACTGTACTTTCAAATCCGGCGTTGCAGATCCGGATTTGAAAAATTCCACGGCGCTATGATCAGCCATGCGGGCAGAGAGGATACAAGAATCGGAAGAGAGCTGAAAGCACTGGGAGATACACTGAAAAGGCTGGGAAATACGTTTTTGGGCAGCAGGATCCATGCTGACGCGGCAATCGTAATGGACTGGGACAGCCGCTGGGGAGTACAGATCCCTTCTAATATACAGAAGGGAACCCGGTATATGGAAGAGGTTTCTTACTATTATGAATGGTTCTACTCTCAAAACATCATGACTGACATTGTGCGTCCGGGAGGAGACCTGACAAAATATAAGGTCATCGCGGCCCCCATGATGTATATGATGGATGAGGAAATCGCGGAGAATATCAAAAAATATGTCCGCCAGGGAGGAACATTTATCATGACCTATTACAGCGGCATTGCGGATTATGAGGACAATGTATGGCTGGGCGGTTATCCGGGGCTTCTGCGGGATATGTTCGGCATGTGGGTGGAAGAGACGGATGCGCTGGAGAAGGATGAAGAAAACCAGGTACGGCTCAACACAGCCTGGGGAAGGGGAGAGTATTCCTGCGGCTATATGTGTGATCTGATTCGCGTGGAAGAGGCCGGTATTCTTGGGACTTATGGAAAAGACTTTTATGAAGGTTCCCCTTGTATCACAGAAAACCAATATGGCGCGGGGAAGGCAGTTTATATCGGTACAAAGCCGGATAAAGAACTTCTGGATGTGCTGCTGTCCCATTACTGCGGGGAAAAAGAGGCCCATCCGGTATTCCAGACGCCCTGCGGAGTTGAAGCTGCGGTTCGGGAAAAGGACGGAGAAAAGTTTCTGTTCCTGATCAATCATAATGATACGGAGGAAACGATAAAATTTAAGAAAACTTATCGAAATCTGGCAGATGGAGAAGCAGTAGATCAGATGGTACTTCCTCATAATGGATTTGCGGTAATAGAGATTTCCTGATAATTTATCATGGAAAGAAAAAGTCGGCCGAATGCCTGAAACAGTGGTATTCGGCTGTTGATATTTACAATGCTTTGCACCTTGCTGCAAGGTGTTCAGACGGCTTTTTGAGAGGTATTGTACTGGACAGCCGCGTTCTGTTGTATTATGATATTCATATCAAAACCAGTACTCCATCCAGTCAGGAGTTCAATTCCCGGCCGGAAGGAGTGGATGGAGTGCCAGGCCTGGTTTGGCTGGATAGAGCACTGGGAATATTTTAACAGGACTTAGGCGAGGATGAAGGAGGACACTATGAAACACGGAATTTATTATGCATACTGGGAGAAGGAATGGTCTGCGGATTACGTACAATATGTCGAAAAGGCTGCCAGGCTTGGATTTGACATTCTGGAGATCGGAGGGACTCCGCTGCCGGATTATACCAGGGATGATGTGAAAAGGCTGAAAACGGCGGCAGACGCAAATGGAATCAGGCTGACGGTAGGCTACGGCCCGTCTGCGGAGCACAATATCGGAAATCAAGAAGTGAGGGGCAAGGCGCTGGAATGGTACAAAAAGCTGTTTGATGTGATGGAGCAGTTAGGGAGCAGTACCCTTGGCGGCGCGCTGTATTCTTACTGGCCGGTTGACTACAGCAGGCCGGTTGACAAAGAAGAGGATTGGAAAAATGCGGTGGAGGGGATACAGATCCTGGCAGAGGAAGCCGCTGAGTACGGGGTGAATCTGAATCTGGAATGTCTCAACCGGTTTGAAAACCATATATTGAATACGGCTTCCGAGGGCGTGAAATTTGTCCGGGAAACAGGAAAGGCGAATGTATGGGTTATGCTGGATACGTTTCACATGAATATTGAGGAGACCAGCATCGCAGAAGCCATCCGTACAGCAGGCAGCCTGCTGGGACATTTTCATACCGGCGAGTGCAACCGCATGGTGCCGGGAAAGGGCCGGACTCCTTGGCGCGAGATCGGTGAGGCACTGCGCGGGATCGGATATGACAAAGACGTGGTGATGGAGCCGTTTGTCAATATGGGCGGCCAGGTCGGGCAGGACATCAAGGTATGGCGTCCTCTGTGCGGGGAGATCACGGAAGAGCAGCTGGATCAGGATGCAAAGGATGCGGTACGTTTTCAGAGATATATGCTGGACGGACGGATGGACTGACGGGTAATTGTTTGAAGCTGTGCAGAAAAAACAGGAATAGACGGGATGTCCCCTGGTACGATGTGGTATCAGGGGATATTTTATTCAATAGAAAATTTAGATTTCCAAGTCCACAGAAAAGCAGCTGACAGCAGTTCATGCTATATCCGTAGTCACATTTTTTTCACATCTGTCTAAGTTTCATTTAAGGTTTCATGTATAATATTTTACTGAAAATAGTGAACTAAGTACAGCTGGTATGGCTTTAGAAAGGGGGCAGTGAATTTTGACATGGCGTCATGAATGGAAGCATGAGATCAATATATCGGATCTGATTCAGCTCAGGCACCGTCTGCGGGCGGTCATGCAGATGGATTCCCATGTGGTGGATGGAAAATATGAGATCCGCAGTCTGTATTTTGATACACCCGGAGACAAGGCGCTACGGGAAAAAATCGATGGAGTGGACCAGAGGGAGAAGTTCCGGCTGCGGTATTATAATAGAGATATTTCCGGAATCTGGCTGGAAAAGAAAAGCAAGCGCAATGGACTTGGAAAGAAACAAAGCATAGGCCTGACGGAGGATGAAGTGCGGGCCATTCTGGAAAATCAAAGCAGGTGGATGATGAACAGCGGGAGACCGCTGGTAGAGGAATTGTATTGCAAAATGCGGTTCCAGGGGCTGCGTCCGAAAACGATCGTGGACTATACGCGGGAGCCGTTTACCTATGCTCCGGGAAATGTGCGCGTGACTCTGGATTATCAGATCCGGACCGGGCTGAATGGAATTGATTTCCTGAATCCCGACTGTATTACGATTCCGGCGGGGGAGGCGCCCGCGATTCTGGAAGTAAAATGGGATGCGTTTCTGCCGTCTGTGATCCGGGATATTGTCCAGCTGGAAGGCAGGCATACATCGGCATTTTCAAAATATGCGGCATGCAGAAGATACGGGTGAAAACGAGAAAGGATTGGTATCAAATATGACATTTCAAGACATTTTTAAATCCAGTTTTCTGGAGAACGTGGACAGCGTCAGCATTGTGGATATGACTCTGGCAATGATCCTGGCATTTGGGATCGGCCTGTTTATCTTTTTGATCTATAAGAAAACCTTTTCCGGGGTGATGTATTCCTCCAGCTTTGGTGTGACTCTGGTTGCTCTGACCATGATCACGACACTTGTTATCCTTGCGGTGACATCCAATATTGTGCTGTCCCTTGGTATGGTCGGCGCCCGGTCGATTGTGCGCTTTCGGACTGCGATCAAGGAGCCTCTGGATATCGCGTTTTTATTCTGGGCGATCGCGGAAGGGATCGTACTGGCAGCCGGCATGATTCCGCTGGCGGTATTCGGAGGCGTGTT
>CATLCV010000144.1 GCA_949893755.1 uncultured Lachnospiraceae bacterium
ATTCCGCTTTGCTGCCGATAAGATATTTAAGAATGAGAAGCACTCTGAATTCCGAAAGGAGGTAGACCAGATGACGAGTTTATATGACCAATTGCCGAGCGTCCGCGAGAAAAGGCTTCGTGCTGAGATAGAAGAGATGCGTGCCAAGAATGAAGAAGCTCTTGCCAGAAAGGAGAGGGAGCTTGCTGAGCAGAAGGCGGAACTTGCCCGGATGAAGGAATTACTGGAAAAAAATCATATTGCACTGACTCCATAAAAACTTCTGAATGTATCATTGGAGAGCAGCAGACTCCTTTGTGAGATGCTGCTCTCCTTTTCCGATTACTGCTGCTATGAACAAATATTTATTCGAAGGCTATCTATTCACCAATCCCATTCGTTATAAATAATAGAATCATTTGATATAAAACCATCGCAATGTGAATCTCTTCAGCGATGGATTCATACCGCCAAAAACAGAGAATCGGAGGAAATGCAGATGAATGGATATGCCGTGCGAAGGATCAGAAGAAGAGCCAGAAGATCGATATACAAAGGGTTCCTTGTCACAGCCCTTATTTTCCTGATAGTATCCGTGATCGTGATGACCGCGAAGATGCTCTCATTTTCAGTTTCGGGAAATCTGTTTCACCAATTTAAGAGCATAGAGCTGCCGGCCATGCTGTCAGGGACGAAGACTGCGGATCTGGATCACGGATGGAATCTGATCCTTGTCAATTCGAAAAACCGTATCCCGGGCGATTATGAAGCGGAGCTGATCCAATTGTCAAATGGAAAGCAGGTTGACGAACGGATTTATCCCGAACTACAGGAAATGTTTGACGCGGCAAGGGCGGACGGGCTGCATCTCTTCGTTTTGGAGGGATACAGGACCCGGGAGGAACAGCAGCTTCTGCTGGATGAAAAAATAGAAGCTTATGAGACGGAAGGACACTCAAAATCGGAGGCCGAAAAGCTGGCGAAGCAGTGGGTAGCAGTTCCCGGATTCAGCGAGCACCAGCTGGGGATCGCCGTGGATATCAATGCCGATCATGCAGGAAGCACGGACGACGAGGTCTATACCTGGCTCGCCGAAAATAGCTGGCAGTATGGATTTATCAAGCGCTACCCGTCGGACAAGACCGAGATCACGGGAACGATCAATGAGCCGTGGCATTATCGGTATGTGGGAAAAGAAGCCGCCCGGGAGATTGTTTCCCAGGGGGTGTGCCTGGAGGAATATGTGGAAATGCTGGAGTAGAAAATGGGGAACGCGGTCAGAAGTATTTTCTATCGAAAATTCTGTTCTCAGGATTATTTTCTGGAAGATGAAGGAGAAAGTATTGAATTACTTTTCCGTGTGAAATATAATGATTATATGCTGCACACTGGCTGATCACCATGCTGATTGGACGGGAGAAGTGTAGAACAGTAAAAAAAGGGTGTAGTTGTTCTGCGGCTGCGATTGCAATGAATATTCATAACACCACACAGGAAGGAGCGCATATGTATCCGACAATCAACATGAAAGCCACCGCTTTCCGGCTGCGGCAGATCATGAAACAGCAGAAGATCACCGCGAAGGACATCCAAAAATATCTGAACCTTTCCTGTGTGCAGAGCGTATACCATTGGCTCAGCGGACGCAATCTGCCCACCATCGACAACCTGTACGCGCTGTCCGGGCTGTTTCAGATGCCGATGGATGATTTGGTCGTAGGGAACAGGAAAAGGAGGATGTCTGTATTAGAGCAGGCATTTTATGACAGAATGTTCGCGTATTATGAGGGATTCATGGAAATGGGCGCGGCGTAGGGAGATGCGGAGAAATCATGAGGAAGGAAAAAAACATTTACGGATTTACTTCCATAGAAGAGCGGAGGCAGGTTCTGGCCCGGCTCCGGGCAGCAGCGTGGATGGGGCTCATCGATTCAGCGGGCCTGGAGGCGGCGGAAGAGCGCAGAAAGAGAAAAAACGCGGAAACAGAAAAGCGGCTTGAAGAAGACGGGACTGTGTACGGCCTGACCCACTATACGCCTGCCATGTACCTGCAGTATGAGCTGACCCGTTTGAAGCTGGATTATACGGTTCATGCTCGGAACTATCTGGAACACGATACCCGAAGAAGCCCCGACAATGCTTGCTTCGGCGAAACGGACGGACTTCACCCGCTAAATCCTGCTCAGGGGAAATCCCAGATTACACACGCCGGAACTAACGGAATGGATCCGGCCCGGTATTCCTGCCGGGAGATCACAGAGGAAGAGAAAAAGGCTTTTTATGAAAAAAATCGAGATTTATTTACCAGATATTGGGGGGACAGCTTTGCTTTTGACGAGGTGAGCATGATCATTGAAAAAAGGCTGCGGGAGCAGGAATATGAAAGAATCGTGCAGGATTGCTGTTTCGTGCAGGATTGCCGTTCCGTGCAGGATTGCCGTTCCGTGCAGGATTGCCATTCCTTGCAGGAATCTGCGTGTCCGGAATTGCCGGCGGAAGAGCATACAGATTTTCAAAACGGACAAAAGTTGCGGAGCTGCTGTCAGGAGGTTGAGAAAAGCGGACATGGGCAGGCTTTGCGGAACAGCGGTCAATCGGATGAAAATATCAGACACGAACAGGCTTTGCAGAGCAGCAGTCAGGTGCTTTCGGATACCGGACACATCCGCAGGATTTATTATGTCAGTTCCGCAAACGAATGTGATGAAAATACCGGAAGCCGGGAGCATCCTTTTGCGACACTTTTCGCGGTGAACCAGCTGCAGCTCAGGCCGGGCGACCAGGTGCTGCTGGAGCGGGGGTCCGTATTCCGGGGGCAGTTTCTGCACCTGTCGGCATGCGGCACAAAGGACGCCCCGATCTTGATCGGAGCCTACGGTGAGGGAACACGTCCCAGGATCGAAGCCATGGGTCAGGGAATCTGGTATCAGGATTACGGGACGGAGCTGGATTCGCCCACCCACACCAGAGAGGGTTATGTTTCTTCGGCGGTTCTGCTCTATGACTGCGCCTATATCACCCTGCGGGATCTCTCGATCACCAATCAGGGCAGTCTCATCGGCGAGATTTATGAGGCTCCCCGCAAAATGAACCGCACCGGTGTCGCGGTCGTTGCGAAAAACGGCGGAACCCTGCGGGAGATCCATCTTGCGGATCTGGAGATCCGGGATGTGAATGGAAATGTCTATGACAAGCATATGAACAACGGCGGCATTTATTTTACCTGCCTGAAGCCGGAGGACGAGAAAGCCACCGGGATCGCCAGGTATGAAGGTGTCAGCGTCACGGGATGCTTCGTGCATCGGGTGAGCCGCTGGGGGATTGCCGTGGGTTATACGTACCAGTGTAAAAAATTTATGAAGGCGGAGCTGGAGGAGGAGCTTTTTGAAAAATACGGGCACCGGGATATCCGGATCGCGGACAACTATGTGAAAGAGGCGGGAGGGGACGGTATTACGGTGATGTACGCCCTGCGGCCCCTGGTGGAGCATAACACGGCGGACTCCTGTGCAGGCGAAATGAACGACCGCATTTACAAATACCCGGAAGGCCGCGGCGGAAAGGTGGCCGCAGGAATCTGGCCCTGGAAATGCAGGGACGCCCTGTTCCAGTATAACGAGGCGGCGGACACCCGGCTCAACCAGGACGGCATGGCCTGGGACGCAGACTCCGGCGACGGGACCATTTACCAGTATAATTACAGCCGGTTAAATGAGGGCGGCTGCGTGATGTTCTGTCTGGAGGAGTCGATCCACAATACCTTCCGTTATAATGTGAGCGATGACGACCTGGGGGGAACCATCAGCCCGTCAGGCAATCCGGATGCGTATCTCCATCACAATACCTTCATCAAACGGGAGGGTGTGCCGTTTGTGAGGGCGCATATGGATGACGGGAAGTTTACGGAGGAGGAAAATGAGATCCGGGAAATTTGACGGAAAGGATTTCAATGCTTTACGCCTGCGGCAAAGCAAGGCATCCGGCCAGGCCGTGAGCTGTAACCGTAAATAGGAAATGAGGAGTAAAAACATGAATAAGATTATATCCGTAAAACTGAACCAGGATATATCGAAAGAAATTGAAAAGGCATCGGCTCAGTATCCGGTTTTTATGCAGGATATGGTAAGAGAGGCATTCCAGGCAGCAGATGAGGGGGATTTTGAAACGGCGGATGAACTGTGCGGGAAGCTGCTGGAATATCAGGAAACAGAAGAGATTCGGGCACTCCAGGGAGTCTGCTGTTTCACTATGGAAGATCTGGAACGCGCAGAGCCGATTTTCAAGGAACTGACGCTCGACTATCCGGATACGGCGCTGTATCGGATGTACCTGGGAATGACGTATCATGGGATGGGATATTTTTATGAGGCGGTAAAGGAACTGGGAAGTCTTGAGCCTTTAAGCGAATATCATCCGTTTTTTTATACGAGCTACGGGGACTGCCTGCAGGAGATCGGCAAGCTGAAACAGAGCCGGGAAGCGTTCCGCAAAGATGTGGAATATTTTGAAAAAACCGGCGTCATCATTTCGGATATCATGCTGGACGGAGCGTTTCAGAACCTGCTCCATCTTGATATTTCGCTGACAAATGGAAAATACCCGGAGGATGTAAAGCTCTATTTTGATTTTCTGGATCAGATTGAAATGACAGATGAGATGCAGGAATATTTGTCGGCAAATATAATCTATTTTTCCTCTATGATGAGCAGCCAATGGTACCGTCCGTTATTTTTGGAATTTGTCACAAAGATCAGAGATAAGAAATATTTGAAAACGAAACATGCGTTAGAGGTTCTGGAATCCGCGTTTACATCCTGGGAATCTTATATGTATCACGATGACCGTCAGATCAGCCCCTTGATGGAGTCCTATCTGGCAGCAGCCTATGAAAGAAAATATACGATAAAGGAAGTAAAAGGATATCGGGAAGAGGCAGACCGGATCGAGTCGGCGGCGCTGGCTCACAACTGGTATCTGTGCCAATACGCGGCGGAACATCCGGAGGAGATCGATTATATAAAAGAAACGTATCCCTATACATATGCGGACAATGCGGAATTTTTCAAAAAAGTGCTCAGGAATCCGGCAGGGACGGCGCAGAAGATAGAAAAAAAGCTTCGTTCCTATTCGTTCAAAAAGATTACTAAGGAGGAAATGCGGGAATCTCTGTACCGGGCTTATGAGTGGCAGCTCGAAAAGAAAAAAGGGCCGGTGCATTTGACGGATGGGGAAGATACATACAGGAGGATCCAGCCGAAAATCGGCAGAAATGATCCCTGCCCCTGCGGCAGCGGGAAAAAATATAAGAAGTGCTGCGGAAGGTGAAAAAGGGGGAGCGCAGGGGCTGTTCGGGAATATTTTCCGACAGCCCCTGTTCATTATAATGAAGAAGAATCACCTTTTTTTGCAGCATACATTTCGTTAGGATGACTTGCTGTGTTTTTCAATGTCACAAAATTTTCACTTGTGTTCTCTCGGGCCAGTATGCTAGAATAAATCAAAGCATATTTTCTTAAAGTTCATTTATATCGGAACAACAGTTTCCGTTATATCTATGACAGATCAACACAAGGGGTTCCAACCCCTGCCCTTTCAGAAAATTCGTGCTTTTATCCAGATAAGCAGGAGATTTTCTGAACAGGGACAGGAAAATCTCCTGAAAAAACAGAATAAGGAGGTTTTCTATGGAGCAGACAAACAAAGAAACCGGCACGATCTACTGGCATCCTGCATTTTATGCGGGTATTCAGATTGAGCTGCTGGACGACGCGGATAACCTGGAGTTTGAAAGCGAGCATCTGCTGAGCAAAAAGCCAATGCAGATTGATATTCTGATCATCAAAAAAGAAAATGACCGTCCCGTAAAGAAGAACATTGGGAGATTTTTCAGAAAAAGAAATATTGTGGAATACAAATCTCCGGACGATTCCCTCTCCGTAGACGATTTTTATAAGGTATACGGATATGCATGCTTTTACAAATCGGACACGGCTGCTGTAAATGAAATCCATTTGGAGGAGCTTACGATCACTCTTGTATCGGAAAGCTATCCCCGCGAACTGATCCGGCATCTGCGGGAAGTGAGGGAATATACGGTAGAAGCGGTGGAGGACGGAATATACTCCGTCACAGGCGACAAGATCCCAATCCAGATCCTTGTCACCAGACAGTTATCCATGAAAGAGAATCTATGGCTGAGAAGCCTTACCAATAAGCTTGACACGCGGGAAAATGCGAAAATGCTGGTTGAATATTATGTGGAGCATAAGAAAAATAATCTGCATAAGGCAGTCATAGAGACGATCGTGCGCGCAAATCAAAAATTGTTTGAGGAGGTAAATGGTATGAGCGATATATTTATGGAAATCGTACAGGAGAAATTTGACAAGAAGCTGAAAGAAGAAATACAAAAGGAAAGACTGACCGACCGCATCACCATGGTCTGGAAAAAATGCGCCAGAAATAAATCTCTTACAGTGATTGCCAATGAGATGGAGACCGAACCCGGGGAGGTTCTCCCGATTTACAATCTCATTATAGAAAATCCCGGAAAAACAGTGGATGAGATTTATACTTTATTTGTTGGAACATGATGATCAGAAAGCAACAGCAGATGATACGGTACTATAGAAAAATAACTGACATATCTGAGCGGCAGGGAAGACCTTTTCCTTGATGGAGAGGACGCTCTGCCGCTTTTTATTCCGATATTCCTATCGGCCCCCCTGCTTTTCGATCACGCAGGAATGTACCTTCGTTTTTTCATGATAATTCACGCCCACCAGGATCAGCTCGCCGCCGAACCCTTCCAGCACGGCTGGATAGTTCCGATCCCTGATCTGCGCCATGGCGCCTGACGCGGTTTTATTCCATTTCAGCTCAATGAGAAGCGCGGGCAGGGCGGAACGCCATTTCGGAAGGTATACGATATCTGCGCATCCATGCCCGGACGGCAGCTCTTCTATCTTCGCGTACTGATCGACACATGTAATATAGGCATATCTTACCACAGCCCGCAATGCCTGTTCATTGTTATAGAACTGGGGCGCGTAATTCGAATCGTGGATCCTTGCGATCGCCTCTGCCACCCCGTCCGCATCCCCCTGTATGGTTTTTTCGAGAAGGAGGTCAGATTCACGGATCAGGCGGTGCAGCTCCCGGTGCTTCCCTTTTCGGAGAATCTGATGAAATTCAAGCCGTACCTCTTTATTGGGAATCCGGACCATTCCGGTTCCCTGCTCTTCCTCGCGGTAAGCCAGGTATCCAAGATGGATCAAAAGCGTCAATACATCATCCTTCCCCTTAAACGTCTGGAAATCATTTTCAAAGCCGTCTATGTCAACCTCGATCTCTTCTCCGCTGACCAGCCTCGCGATCTCTCCCTGAAGCCCTTCCTCATCCATATCAATATAAGTCAGAAGCGCTTCCGCCGCGGAAGTTTTTTTCCAATAGGATTTGAATTTTCCGCTCTGAAGGGCGCTCATAATGGAATAGGGATTGTATATGGAATGAACCTCGTCAAAGCAGTATCCGTCGTACCAGCTTTTTGCCTCGTCAAAGCTCATATGATAAATGCCGCACAATGTCTCCACCTCGTTCTCCGTAAAACCGGTAAATGCGGAGTATTTGCCCGGATCAAGAACGGAAAATTCCTGGAAGTCGGAGATTGCGGACTGGGAACCGTCTTTTTTGATCGGCAGGATCCCAGTCATATAAGCGGCGGCAATGATCTGCGAAGTCGCCCCGCTGTTCTTAAATAAAGTCCGCAGAAATTCCAGATAGTCCCGCTGTGCCTGCGGGCCGCATCCGGCTTCCCGGATCGGCGCGTCCCATTCATCGATGATCACGATGAACCTGCGCCCCGTCAGAGCCACGGCATTGACCAGGGTTGAGATAAAGCCCTCCTCCTCTTTCAGATTGGGATATGCCTCCAAGAGTTCGCGGATGATATTTCGCTTCACAAATGGCACGATGTCCCCGGCGGATGTCTCCCCGATCACACCGGTCATATCCAGGTAAATGACATCGTATCGGTTGAGATGTTCCGTATACTGCGGATCCCGGGCGATGGAAAGGTCGTCAAACAGTGCGGCTGAATCGCAGGTTTTGTCATAATACGCGCAGAGCATCTGGGCGGCAAAGGATTTCCCGAATCGCCGGGGCCTGCTGACGCAGGTCAGTTTATGGGTGGTTCCGATGGTCTGGTTGACCAGGCTGATCATTCCGGATTTATCTACATATGAAGTTTTTCGGATCGCTTCAAATCCGCTGTTGCCTGGGTTCAGGTAAGTTCCCATTGCATATACCTCCTTCATTCGCATCTGTTCATTACAAAATACCTGTACGGTTGGATGCTCCTACATCCCCATATTCCGTCCCCGAAATTCGCTGGGCTGCATCCCTGTATAGCTTTTGAAGACCCTGCTGAAATAAAATCCATCCTTATATCCCACCAGTTCCCCAATCTTCTGAATCTCCATACCCGGCTCGTGGATCAGGAGCCGCTTGGCCTCGTTCATGCGGAGCTTTGTCAGATATTTCGAGGGAGTCTCCCCCGCATATTTCTTAAAAATCTTTCCCAGATATTCCGGAGTAAAGCCAAATTTTTCTCCAAGCTCCTGAAAAGAGATCTCCTGCTGGTAATTTTCCAGAAGGTACTGCTGGACCAGCTGGCTGAGCGCCTCCGGGCTCAGGGAAGTATGCTTCGTGTTGAAAATGTTCAGCCGGTCGGATTCATTTTCCAGCTTGATCAGGAGCTTCCGGATGGATTCGGACAGCGTATCCCGGGACACGGGCTTGAGCAGATAGTCCTCCACGGAATACCGGATCGCTTTCTGGGCATAGCTGAAATCATCGTAACCGCTCAGGATAATGACTTTAGTGCCGGGATGGTTGTCATATAAATATTTTACCACTTCCAGCCCGTCGCACAAGGGCATGCGGATATCCGTAATGACCAGCTGGGGGCAGTATTTTTCGATCAGCTGTATGGCTTCCTCTCCGTTTGCGGCCTCGCCCGCTTTCTGTAAGGGCAGATCCAGAGCTTCCAGCTTCTTGACCAGATTTCTCCGGATCAGGCTTTCGTCCTCCGCGATCACATAATTGTATTTTACGTTTGACATGATTTCCTCCCAATTGTATTGCCGATTCATTCATTGATATTCATCTTTGAAGATGTTTCGAACAGCAGTCAGCAGCCGATTCGTCAAAAGGCAGCGCCTGTCAGAGGCTTACAGGGATTCTTCCGGTTCATCCGCCGCTTCGGGGAGCGCGATCCCTTTCTTCGGATGGATATTGCCGCCCAGAATGAAACGGGTGTATGCTCCTTCCCGGTTTTCGATGCGGAAAACTGCGTCCTCCCCGTACAGCAGGCGGAGCCGCAGATATACATTTTTCAGTCCCATTCCGCCGATCTTCATGGACTTTAGCTCTTCGTTCAGATCCAGATTTTCATAGAGCCGCAGAAGCTCCTGCTTCTTTTCATCAGTCATGGTCCCCACGTTATCCTCGATCAGAAGCTGCCAGTGTTCCCCGTCCAGCCGGGCCGAGATGGACAGTCTCCAGGGCGGACGGCATACAAACGCGTACTTGAACGCATTTTCCAAGACGGGCTGGGCGATCAGCTTGGGAACAGGAACCTCCCGGACCTCCTCCGGTATGTCGAAGGTGTATTCCAGCTCTTCCGTGAAACGAAGCTGCATGCATTCCAGATAGGATCTGGATTTTTCCAGTTCCTTCCCCAGGGGGACGATCATCTCGCCGGAAGCGGAGATGTACCGGAAGTGGATGCACAGCGCTTCGCAGATCTTTACGATATCGTCATTCATGTCCTCTTCCGCCATGGCACTGATGTTGGTCAGGCTGTTATACAGAAAATGCGGATTGATCAGGGACTGGGTCGCCTGCAGCTTGGCCCGCGTCTCCTCATTGCGCAGAAGCAGGACTTCCCGGGATGTGGAGCGCAGCTTATCATACATGCCGCGGACCGAATTGCACAGGATGGAAAGCTCCCGAATGCTGCTGTCGGCGGATGTCAGATTGACCTTCTTTTCATCCAGCACACGGTCGATGGTGATCTTCTTCGTGGCGGCCGTCAGCTTCTGCAGGGGAATGGTAATCCTCCTGGAAATATAGAAGCAGATCAGGAGCGTGAGCAGGATGGACAGTGCGGTGATCCTCAGGAACATTTTCTGGAAAGTCTCCAGGGGACGGTAAATAGATGTCTCCGACTGCAGAAGGACCACGTTCCAGCCATATTTCACCATGGTTTCACAGGTCGCCAGCATATTTTTATTGTCACTGCCTTTTATGATTTTGCTGTTCCCGTCCGTGAGCCTGTTTTTTTCAATCAGTTCTTGATAGGATTCGGGAGTATTCATATCAAATGCCGTGTAGGGATAGACCAGTTCCTTCCGGGAATTGTAGATCTGCACCCGGATGTCCGGATTGCTGTCTTCTAGCTGGGAGGCAAGGACAAAGATCTTCCCGCAGTCCTGGGCCACCTCCGCAATCCCCTCCGGAGCGCCGTCCCGGTTCAGGAAAAGCCGGACCAGAGAAATGAACTTCTGGGAATTGCGGTTCTTTCCAGTGGCGGGCAGATCCTTTCGAATCTGGGGCTCGCTGATATATTTGAAGCCGTTCAGCTCCATCACCTCCTCATACCAGGCCAGGGATTCCAGATCTGCCTGGGAGGTGGACATCCAATACCCGGATTCCACACAGGAACCGTCCATGTCATAAAGCCGGATATACGAAGCCGACTGGTACGCGCCGATCATGGCGGTCACGATATCGTGGATCACCTCCGCACTCTGGCGGGAGGAAACGAACTCGGCCTTGTCCTCATCCGTCCTCTGATACGCGCTGGAAAATTCCCGGAAATTTGTCTTGACCATATTGGAATACACGATATTCATGGAAATGGTGGCAAGGCTGTCCAGTTGCACTTCTACGGAATTTGTAATAGAGGCGCACATATTTTCCAGGCTGCGTCTGGACTCTTCCAGTGTATTGTCCCGGTAATGGGAGTAGGTATATGTAAAAAAAATCCCCAGCAGCACCAGGATAAAAAAGCCATATATCACAAAAAGATAGAGTGTCTGCGAATAATGTCTGGTAATTTTTTTCATAACTGCCGCCCCCTTACGGAAAAGATTATACAAGATAGTTCAAAATAATGCAACCGCCTGTTTGCTTTTGTCCATTGTGCCTATTCTGCTCTTGTGTTAGCATAAAAATATACAAAAAACCTTATTTTATCGATAAAATACCAGGCAAATGTTATAAAAATGGACCATGCTGTATAAAGCAGAAAAATGCGCACGGGCAATTCTTGCTGCGGTGCGGATTGGTACCAGAGTAAGAGAGGAAAAGAATATGAAAAATAATGTGATGAAAAAGTTGTTTGGGTTTTCTATGGCGGCGGTACTGACTGCCGGATTGCTGGCGGGCTGCGGTTCCGACGGCGGTGACGGAGGCAGCGGAGGCGGAGGTGAGTCCTCGGGAGGCAAGGGCGTTACACTGACCTTCGGCAGCCATCAGAGCGGACTTCCCACCTCAGGGATCGTGCAGGATCTGGCAAAGGAGTTTGAGGAAGAGACGGGGATCAAGGTTGATTTTCAGATTTCCCCGGACGCGCAGTGGAGGGATCTGATCAAGGTGAAGCTGGATTCCGGCGAAGCGCCTGACATCATCTGTGTGGATACGCCGATCGGCCTGGCATCCAGTATCCATATGGACCAGTACTGTATCGAACTGACGGATCAGGACTGGACCAGCCGGATGGAGGACAGCGCGCGTTCCGCGGTTTCCGCCAATGACAAGGTATATGGGATCACATTTCCCGGTGCGAAGATGTATTTCTATCTGTATAACAAACAGATCTTTGACGAATTGAAGCTGGATATCCCGACCACCTATGACGAGCTGAAGGAGATCTGCCAGAAAATGCTGGACGCGGGCTATACGCCGATCTATGAAGCGACCACCAACGGATGGCATCAGGTGCTTCCGCTGTTTGAGACAGGCGGGCTCTGGCTGGCGGATGACCCGGAGATCTATGACAAGCTGAATGCCAATGAGGTGGAGCTGGAATCGATCCCCCATCTGCTGAACATCATCGAGCAGCTGGACGAGTGCGCGAAGGCAGGATATTTCGGAGCGGATTATCTGAGCAACACGATGGAAAACGCGAAAGGCGCGATGGCTTCCGGAGAATACGGCATGATCATCAATGAGATGGGCTTCCGTGGGGAAGTGGAAGCGGATTATCCGGACTTCAAGGCAACCGAGGAAATGGGCGCCTTCGTCATGCCCTGGGGCGATAACCAGGTGATCGGCGTGAACCCGGCGAGCAACGCTTACTTTATCAACAAGGAGAGCAAATACACAGAGGAGGCAAAGCAGTTCTTTGAATTCCTGGCAAGGCCGGAAAATCTTGAGAAGCGCCTGGCCGGACAGCCGGAGCTGAACGCGCTCTGCTGGCCCGAGGTGGATACGAAATATACAGAGGAGGATCAGGCATTTATCGATTCCCTGGAAAAGGCAAATGTGGTGCAGACCTCTGTGAACTATATCGACAGCCAGTGGATGGATGTAGGAAAGGACCTGGAAGCAATGTATACGGGCGCTATGACTCCTGAGGATGTGGTGGATACCATTGCCAGGAGACGGAACGAGCAGGCGGAACTGCAGAGGGATCCGGGCTGGGAGTAAAGAGCCATAGGAAGACGGATATCTGAATAGAACGCGGCCCTTACTTGAACGGAGATCGCCCGGCTGCAGTGCGGACTGGCCGGTGACCAGGCATGTACGGGCCGAAATTCCGGAAGGAGAGTACATATGAACAGAAAAAAATTATACCCCTGGTATTTTGCCAGCGGGGCGGCGCTCCTGTTTTTCCTGCTTTGTTTTCTGCCGGGCATCATAGGAATTGCCTATTCATTTACGGATTGGAATAATTTTACCAATGAGATCCGCTTTGTAGGGCTGGACAACTATAAGCGGATCTTCGAGGGGAACTCGGAATATCTGCTGTATATTAAAAATACCCTGATATTTACGGTTTTTACAACCATTGCGAAAACCATTGTCGGTCTGGCCCTTGCGCTGCTGCTGACAAGACCGTTTATTAAAATGAAAAATGTCCAGCGTATGATCATCTTTTCCCCGCAGGTCATGTCCTACCTTGTAGTCGGCCTGGTGTTTAAGAGCATGCTCCATCCGACCACCGGATTTTTGAATAATTTTCTGGAGGATATCGGGCTGGGCTTTCTGGCGAAAAACTGGCTGACCGACTTAAACATCGTATTCCCCACGGTCATGACCGTAGATACCTGGAAGGGTATGGGGTATATCATGGTCGTTGTGATCGCCGGGATCATGTCGATCTCTCCGGAATATTATGAGGCGGCGAGCATCGACGGCGCGAACTTTTTCCAGCAGCTCAAAAGCATTACGATCCCGCTGCTCAAGCCGGTCCTGGTCAACGCGACCGTGCTGAACGTGACCTACGGCCTGCGGGTATTTGATATGGTTTATTCGCTGACCAACGGCGGCCCGGGAAATGCCACGGGCGTGATCAACACGGCGGTCTATAAAGAATTTTCCAAGGGCGACCTGGCCATGGGCACGACGCTGTCCAGTGTGTTGTTCTTCGTCGTACTGGCGCTGCTGTATTTTATTATCAAGTCCATGGAAGATAAGGAGGTGTAGGGCGTATGGGTAAAATAGGTAAGACGGCAGGACATATTATAGGAAATATTGTTGCGATCTTTATCAGCCTTGTCGTACTGATCCCTCTGGTCGTACTGTTTTTAAATTCCTTTAAGACCTCTGCGGAGGCGGATAAGATGACGCTCTCCCTGCCCACGAAATGGGTATTTGAAAATTATTCTACGGTTGTAGAGCAGGGAAAACTGATCTCCTCCTTTTTCAACGGGCTGTTGTACGCGGCAGGCAGCGTGGTGATCATCGTGGCTGTCGTGTCCCTGGCGGCATTTGTAATCTCGAGGAATATGAAAGGCATCAACCGGTTCCTGTATTATTTCATCATATCCGGAATCGCCATGCCGATCAATAACGTTTCCCTGATGAAGGTCATGCAGGCGCTTCATCTGATCAACACAAGGGGCGGGATCATTTTGTTGTACGCGGCGATCAATATCCCGCTGAGCCTGTTCCTTGCGTATGGGTTCATCGACACCATTCCGAGGGAAATTGACGAGGCGGCTGTCATTGACGGCTGTACGCCGTGGCAGTTGTTCACGCAGGTGATCGCGCCGCTGCTCAAGCCAATCGTTTCCACACTGTTTGTACTGGATTTTATGGCGATCTGGAATGACTTTACCATGCCGCTGTACTATCTGAACAACTCTCAGAAGTGGCCGATGACGCTGGCAGTGTATAATTTCTTCGGCGCGTTCCAGAATTCCTGGAACCTGGTGGCGGCGGATATCATGCTGACGCTGCTCCCGGTGCTGATCGTGTTCGTGCTGGGACAGAAGTATATTGTCGGCGGTGTGTCCGCGGGAGCGGTCAAAGGATAAGTGCGCCCAGAAAAGGGCGGATAGTTTAGCGGGTGGAAATCCCGTACGGAAAGGCCTGGCGAGCCACCGTTAGCAAGTCTTGGGCGCTGCCTGGTAACAGACAGCTGTTAAGCGTAGA